>JAKRWB010000402.1 GCA_022353185.1 ANME-2 cluster archaeon
TTCTTACAGTGTCCACCGAACTCTTGACTGAATGGCCGCAGTTCTGGCACTTCATCATAATATATTGTTTCAATATTCTTCTCCATTTGTAGGAAATTTCTTATGGAAGATGTTGCATTATTAGTATTTAGCTTTATGGAATTTATTGAATTATTTATATAAGCTATTTGGAATAAATAGAATTACATATTTAAAAAGAAAAATCCATATTATGTACAGCAAGAATAACCTTTTCAACCCGAAATCCCTCACATCACAGGAGAAAATCCACCATATGCACCAATAGAATTCGCCATTGACACATTAGGATGCCTGTGAGAAATGATCGATGAAAGATGTTGAGCCGATCTTTTATTAACCATTAATATGATAATGTCTTCACTCAGTGATTGACAATACTTTTGTAATCCATCTTGGCTGTACTGAGCTTTGCTACAGAGATAGATATATAAAAGAGATTTGAGATTATATCTGGAGAGAGAAGTGCTTTGAATCGCTTTCAGATCGGATTATTATATTTGGGAATTTAGAAAATCAACAAAAAGACCATCATACCATCACAAGAAGTCTCTAAATTGATATTGTTCTATGCAGATTTATTTCACCCTCCTCCACAAACGCAGGATAATACCTGGCTTTTGTCTTCTTACTGTGCTCAGTAGTCTTCTCAGACACATCAGCCGCCATTGTAGATCATAGTACATCTCTCCTACCTCAGCCCCATTAACATGATCCGATGGTATTCTTTCCCGCTGGGCTTGATGGACTGGCGTATTCTGGATGCTCAGCAGCCTCTTCCCTATCCTCACGTTAAAGAAAATGTGCCCCTCCTTCAGCCTGCACAGATGAAACGGCTACATGGAAGGTGAGGAACTGTATCTATAACTTGTATATAATAATTTGATTCTCATCTACCACAGCAACTGCTCCCCCTCCTTCAAAGACAGAGAACAACGACAGGAGCTTGCCACCAAACCACCACCTATATCCATCCTCCAGCATCGAGTGCCCCCTTATCATCCGTTCTAACCCATTTAGTTGAAGAAATTCCACCAGCACATCTTCACCAAAAGTCCGCACTCCCATACCCCTACTTGATCTGTTGATCCCGTTCTCCTCAGACGGATCGTTCCAGGCATACGGATAAATCCCTTCTTTGGTAATGTCCGAAAGTTTCACAGGTCCTGGAATCCCGCCATGAACGCAGAATATCCGGTCTGAGATCACAGCCGCCACCGGCATGGTATCGAACACCTGGTTGAGCCTGGTATACCGGTCTTCATCGAAATCCAGATCCCTGAACAGCCCATCGAGCCGGTTTGTTTCCTTAAGCTCATGGTTACCACGAAGGAGGATGGTCTTGCCTGGCTCTTCTATCTTCAGTGAGAACAGCCGTTCAAGGACTTCCAGCGGTGCAGGTCCCCGGTCGATATAATCACCCAGGAAGATCACGGTATCGCAGTTAAGGTCGGACTTTTTCTCAAGAGCGAGGTACAGTGCGTTCAGGTCACCATGCAGGTCAGCGACGATAAGAACAGGACTGGCTTTTGTATGGATGACAGCATTCTCTGAATCAAATATCTGTGAGATCTTCGGGAGGATCTCGAACAGTTTGCGTTGGGTAATAGGATCACCACCATTGTGTTTTTATATTTAATGTTCTTAAAACCTGTTGGATGAAGGTGGAGAGTGTTGGGAAAAATGATTAATCATCAATTGATGGAGCGTAATGTCGGTAAGTGCCGGAGCTATTGGAAATATATTTTGTATGTAATTAAAAGTGCATGCCCCATCTATTTCTTCACTCCCTACTGCCTTCATTCCTGCACCTGACCAGCCGCCCTTTCTCCAGCACTGATGCCTGCGCCCGCTCCTTACTTGAGATATCAGAGATGAGTTCGGTAATGAGGTGGCGACCCTGATAGACGTGGCTTCCGAGCCGGAAGAACTGATACATGCGGAAGGGTGCAAAAGTAAGACCTGGCCCGAGCACAAGGCACATACCATCGACTTTATCAAAAATGCAGGCCGGGACATGAAGCTGCTCTCCTGTGCCGGCACATGAGCCAATCTACGGGATATCATCAGGGACTATGATAAGCTGGGTGATGGTGTGTGGGATCTCTTCAATGCCTCACTAAAATTAATCCTCAAAATCCCTCCCCAAAAAACACTATCAGTGAACATGATCCGGCGTTTCTCACAAAATCACTTCTCTT
>JAKRWB010000403.1 GCA_022353185.1 ANME-2 cluster archaeon
TGAGAAGAGTAAAGCGCTGGCGAAAGTTGTTATTGGTCAATTGGTTTAGCGGGTAATGTAGTTCTTGTGGTTCTGAATATTTAATTTTATGTGGTCAAAGTTCTTGAAACACTGGTAATCACCGTAGCTGATGGCCAATATTGCAATAAAACCCATATTTTCCCATCATTTTAACAAGTCATCCAGTGTAAAAAGCAAAATATTCTCATCTTTTGCAACATCGTGTAAGCGTTTTGAGAAACCACTTTTTGAGAACAGGCAGTAATGCTCTGTACGTGCATTATGATGCCATTTGATCAAAATCTTTTTGTCTTTAAGCTTTGTTAGAATATCCACATCCATCTTTCGATTGTTCCATTTACATTCACCAATTAGAATGTCTAATGTATCTTCATTTAAAGCAACGATATCAATCTCATCACCTTTGCGGTTCCACCATGAACCTATGTTTTGGAACACAAATGGAAGTTTATTTTCATCATTTGATCTGTGCAGAAACTCAACACAAATGTTTTCAAAAACCGGCCCTATGTATTGATCAAGTTCAGATTCGATTTTTGAAAGTACATACTCTGGTCTGCCACTCTCAATAAACCCACGGTTCTTGTGAATGAAGCGAAACCAGAATTTGAAAAAATTGTCTTTGATAAAATACCTGCCCTTTTTGGATTTGGATGCTTTTTCATTCACAGGAACTTTGCGCACCAGAATTTCATATTCATTGATAAGGTCGGACATGTAAGGCCCAAGACTGGTATTTTTGATACCAGTACGGTTTGCAATGTCATTCAAAGTGCTTGCTCCGTTGGCAATTGCCTCTAAAATTGAAAAATATATCCTGTATTGAGTTCCGAATTCACTTATCAATATATTTGTACCTTCATCAAGTAGGGGGGCACCAATGCCCAGGAATTGTTCAAAGATGATGTTTAATAGAGTTTTATCAGTTACATTCTCTAATAATTCGTAGTATTTTGGAACTCCACCAAAGATTGAATATATTTCGACAAAGGTGCTGATTTCAAGTCCCACCAGAATGTCTTTGCAAACATCATACTGCAGAGGTTTTAGATTGAACAATGCATCCGAGCGTCCAAAGAGTGGCATTTTATAGTCTTTGAATAGATGTTTCATAAGACCGATGTAAGAACCAAGAAACAAAAATGAATATTTCCGTTCATCTTTGTATTTATCCCAGTATTTTTGGATGATAGAAAAAACACCGGAATTGATTTTTTTAAAGTTCTGGAATTCATCGAAAATGAAAATCTCTTTGTCGGATAGTGTAAACAAAAAACCAAAAAAATCATCAAAATCCTTAAAGTTGGGAACATAATCAAGGCGCTCCATCAATATAGTTCTGAAATCATCAAGGATTAGCAATTCTTCTTTTTCTGCAACGAAAAAGAAAAACGAGTTGTTTCTAAAAACATGCTGCACAAGTCGTGTTTTACCAATACGACGCCTGCCGTAGATTACAATCATTGTGCTCTTGTCAAGCGATGTCAATGTTTGGAGTTTCTTAATCTCATCTTTACGGTCATAAAATTCCATAAATGTATGTATATAGTTCCTTTATATATAATAGTTATTGTTAATCACAATAATTGTTAATCGCAATAACTTATGATTGGTTGGAATTTGTGCCGATATTTGCATGTTGCTGTCATTGGGATACCAGTAATACAGGAAATTACCGTTTAAAAGTTATCAAATAGCAGCATTAGGTTGTAGGTGCATAGTCGATGATGTGGTTTGCAATTGTATCAAGTCTGAATATTAGGGGGAATAGGGTAGGGATTTGTTTGAGGAAATAAACATGATGCTCATGTTAGCAGGTGCAAAGTCAAGTAAAAGTGATATCTAAGCAGTGAATATCAACAGGAACATCCACACAGGAATGCACAGGATATTCTTCCTCATCTCAAACAGGTTCCGGGTAACAACCACTCCGAAATCCAGACTCTGTGCGTCCAAGAAATAGTGCAGGTTCTTCAGGTCATGGTCATAGATATTGTTCTGGTATTTCACCTCAACAGGCACGATCTTCCCGTCAATGTCCAGTACAATGTCTACTTCATGCTTTTGCTTATCAGTGAAATATGAGATATTCCTGATATCCAAAAATCTCCTGAACTCCTTTGCAGTCAACAGGTTCGAATTTACTACCGATTCTACCAATAGTCCGGAGTTTTCATCCATTAAACTGCGATTCTTAAGCAGGGCGTTGCTCAATCCTGAATCGATAACAAAGAACTTCCGGTTGGAGCGTATTTGTTTTTTCACGTTCTTTGAAAAAATAGGTAAACTTCCTATCAAATGCGTGGATTCCAGGTAATCAATCATGTTTATGACCGTGTCCGTGCTGATGGAAAGTGCCTGTGCTATCCGGTTATATGATGCGGTCTGGCAGTTGTTCTGGGCAATGTAGGTGAATATCTTTTCAAGATACTGAGGGTTCTTTATCTGGTACAGTACTGCAATGTCGCGATATATTGTCTTTTCAACTACGTCAGCAATAAGGATGTCCTGCCATAGCCGTATGTCTTTTGCAGGATGGTATTCAGGATACCCGCCTGATAGGAGATATTCGTTGAAATAGAGTACTAATTCATTCTGGAATTTTGTTAGTTCAAACTTGTCACTGTTGACATCAATTTTAAAAATATCCTTGTCGCCATAAGGTTCTAACAATTCGGTTCTGCCTTTGAATTTGATAAATTCCTTGAAGTTAAGGGGCAGTATCTTAATCTCCGATATCCTGCCTACGAGTGATTCTCTTGAGTATTTTAACAGATGTGTGGCGCTTGAACTGGATATTATGAATTTGATGTTGTATTTCAGGTCAAAATATCTTTTTAACCAAAGATTCCAATCAGCCAGGAAATGTATCTCATCAATGAAAACGTACAATTTTCCAATGTCCCGTATTGGCTTTTTGACAACCTTTTCCAGATATTCATCTAAGATGGTCTTCAGGGGTTCATCCATCATCTTGACCAGGGGGTCGTCCATTGATGCGAACAGGATGTGCTCTTTTTTTGTGCCAGTGCCCAGGAGATGGTCTATCAACTGGTACATGAGCGTGGTCTTCCCAACCCGCTGCGGACCTATAATGGCTGTGATGCGGTCGGCTTCCAGCAGTTCTGCCAGTTCATTGAATTCGTCCCTGTGGAGTTTTTGCAGTAATACGGGGTTGACGCTTCCGCTGGTCCACCATTCGTTTACTTCCTGAAGGTATCGCAGTGGCTCCATGGAAGGTAGGTTGGGTTGTGATTATTTATAGGTATCCATTGGAGTCGATGAAAAGACGGATTTTTGTCGAGTTTACTGGATGAATTGGATTTTGTTGAGGAGGAAGTAGATGGAATATTCAACGACTTCGGTTTCAAGAAAGCCCCTTCGGGGCAAAATTAACTGTTGCCTTCACAATATTGATTTAATTTCCCCAGTTTTGGGCTCGTAGATATGTCCCTCAAATTTTAAATGTTGAATATCATTGAGAATCTGGTCACTGTAGATTCCTCAATCAGCGGCTTCAGATATCACCACTTCTATATCTGCCCCTCCTCCATTCTGATTTTTTCTAATTAGAGCTATAATTAACTGCA
>JAKRWB010000404.1 GCA_022353185.1 ANME-2 cluster archaeon
AAGATATCCCTATATTGGGGGTTGTCCGATTCGACCATTGATCGCAGATCGTCTGCCCGTTTTTCATTACCATAAGCAAGATCGCGAATACAGTGAGCAATACGTAGTGGTGGTTCATCTATTTCACGTGTTAAGTCAGCCAGACGACTAAACATCGATTCATCAGGTGATTTGCAATACTCAAAAATATAAAGCCATGAATCGAAAATGAGCTGCCATGCCGCACTATATATTTCAGTTTCACCTGTGTTTCCACTGTCAAATGCATTTTCTGTCTGTTTCCACATAGATTTATCGTAAAGTTTGATACGTTGTGGTACTTTTGGAAGAAAACAAATTCGAATTGCTTCCCACCATTGTGGCCTGGGCTTCAAGGCAAAAATATCACATAAAATGTTTATAATAGGACTATATGAGTCGGGCGATACAAGGATAGATTGCCAAAAATTGAATGTTCCCAGATCCCGAACCCGAACCCGAGCCTGAGCCTGACCCCAATCCCGATCCAGATCCAGATCCAGATCCAGACCCCGAGCCTGAGCCTGAGCCTGAGCCCGAGCCTTGGCTAGATCCTGACCCCGAGCCCGAGTGAGAAACGAAACCAGATTCTGATTCTGATTCCTGCTATCGAGTAGCGATTGATCATCAAGTGTAATCTGCAATCTGTATAAAATCAAATATTGAAATGGCCCAGTAAAAGTTGGAGCTAATACAACCATTTGTTCTTCGAAAGCCCTTTTTGCAGCTATATTCAATCCAAGAGATGAGGTTATCGCCTGACTGGTAGCTGCAACAAAATTTCTGTAAGGCGAAATTAATGAATTATAATTTTGTATTAGCCAAAAGAGCTCAAAGCTTTGAGTCAGAGAATGGCTATTTTCGAGTGTATCACCGCTCAAGAATAGCTTAAACAAATCAGCATCCTGACCATACCCGATGGTATTGTTACCAATTAGATTGAATATCTTATTCGCAGACCAATTCATTGAAGAAGCTATAAGAACTAAAGACATCCGTAGTTTATTATCTGGCGTGCTTTCCCATAAAGATTGAAATGCCACACCCATCGCATTTTCATTCATGTCATCTTTTATGAGCCATGTGCGAAGCATTGATGAGATGAGTCTCACTTGCTCGTTACTCCCTGCAAGACTCCCTGCATGTAGTAAATGTCTAGAAATATCTTCTTTATGTTCTTCAGCTGATTCTATCCCATCAAGTAATAAACCTCCCAATAGTGTTGAATGTGTCATATGCATACCATTTTCGCATTCATTCAGGATTTTTTCGATGAGGAATTCCTGGCTTTCATTTGATTTAAGGTCTGCAATTAAAAGGCGTATGACCTCATGCCATCTGGAATCGTCACAATGTTCTTTGATTGTTTCCCAGATACTTGCCACACCATCCTTTTCACCTTTTGTAATGATGTATGATGATGTTAGATACTCCTGAAAAGTAAGGTGAATGAAGCTATACTTGTTATCCCCTACCTCGATAAGCAGTCCTGCACGTTTCTTTACAAATTCAAGAAATTCATCTGCAAGGTCTTCGGGATCATTCTCAGAATCTTGTGTTTTCTCAATCTCAATAATGTGATTAGTCAGGAAGTTTTTCAGATCACTATAAGGAACAATAGCACGTTGATTCTTTTTAGCTCCCCCACTTTGGGTATGCATCCAGTTAGCAATTGCTTCCATACGATGCCGATTGCGGCGCTCAACCTTCCCCTTCTTTTTTACTTCTTCAGCCCGAAACTTCCAATCATGCCATGTATTCAACAAGGTTTCAGTACATTTTTTATAAAGGATTATGCGCTCATCTGGTAGTACGGCATCTATCCTGTGAACGAGAGTAATAATAGTAAGTAAAAGAGGATTTTCAGCAAGTTCACGGATTGCAAGGTAGTCATCGTCCTTTAATATGCGGATGAGATCATTTACATTCACATCTCGTTCACTCTTGTTTTCAATACGAACCGCGTACCAATCTTTTACAAATTGCTCGATTTCAGGAATTTGCAGTTTTGTTAGCTGATAATGGCCAAATTCCTTTTCATCGAAACGAAAAGGATTTTCATAACCAACAATTCGTGAAGTGACCACTGTAGTATTGCCTGGATAGGTGGTAATTAGCGTACGAATGCGGTCTTTAACTTTTGTCTTGAACTTGGAATTCGGCAATTCATCAAGTCCATCGAAAAGAAGAATTGTTTGACCAGTTTCAAGAAAATATTCCAGGAAATCGAAATCTGCTGCCTTAAGATTAAATTTTTCCTGAATACTCTCTTTGATATAATCGATAAGTGATAGTTTTTTATTTGATTTCAATTCATCTGCATAGCTTCGAAGAGTCACTAATATTGGAAGTCGATTGTCAGGATTAGCCTTGTAGCGTTGCTGCAACTGTTTAGAATAACCAGCCAATGCAACAAAACGTAAAAGTATTGATTTGCCGGACCCTGGATCTCCCAGAATTACGCTTCGAGTACCTGGCGCAAGAAGTGAAAGTGGATTAATACTGGGAGTATTGGCATCTTGCTCATTTGCAGATTCAGGCATAAGCTTGAGAGGAATGTAAATATGTTCCATCGGAATTCCTTTTGTTGCCTCAGGTTTATACACAGACATCCCCACAAATTCGATGTTTCGATATAAGATTTTAAAACTGTCATTATATCGCAGGCGTGTGTCCTCAATCGTTTTTTTGCGGCCAACACCATCAGAAATAAGCTCAGGATAATAAAAAATGCAAATGGCTGGCGTTTCAAGAAATAGAGATTGCAGTTTTGTGTGCCCCCAATGCTCGAGCTCGAATTTAAGCCCTAATTCTTTGCGCAGATTTTCGAACCATGTTACATCACCACCATCTTTGCGAGTGGCGGATTCTGTCAGATCCTCTGGTGTAACGAGTATCCATTTTTTAAGTTCAAGGCTATTTTCACTCTCGCCGATACGTATAAGCGATTTTTTAATATCCGTTCGATGATTTGAACTCAAAGGTGACGGATAAAATTTGTACTGATATCCTGTCGTTCCTTCTTTTCTAAAAGCATCACCTTCAAAACTATCCAGTCCGAAGTAATCACCTGCAGCATCGTTAAAAATTGTAATCTTTTTTCCAGCCCTGCGAGCTTCGTGAAAAAGAAGAAGATCTACAATG
>JAKRWB010000405.1 GCA_022353185.1 ANME-2 cluster archaeon
ACAAACTGGTCCGGTCTTATTACTTCAGGCATTACATTGATCCTTATAATATAGGGCACACCAGGTTCAAAAACATTGATAACATGCAGTCCCGGATAATCTGCGGCATGACACCGTTGACAGTCTTCAACCTGGCCGTGGGTTTCGTCATTCAGGTCAACTGCACCGTATGTGGGTTCTTCCATGTCCGCATGACAATCCCGGCACTGCCTGGGAAACAGGTAATTTGCCGGATGCCGGCCCGGTTCGACCCCATCACCATGGCAGGCCCAACATGCTTTGTTGATATCATCGGAAAGTTCAACACTGCTTGCTGCATTGGCATTCAGTCCGCTGTGGCCGCCCAGCTGGGTTTCAATTGCATTTACCGAGGATATGCCAAAGCCATTACTGGTATCATGGCAATAGACACAGTCAGAACCTCCATCAATACCTTCATTGAGCGGAGGCACATGGAATGTATCAGGGGCTCCACCTATGGAGAAAATATCGTTGATATGCAACTGGCTGGTGTTAAATCCTCCCAATTTCCCATCTTTGTCGTATGCCATAAGTCTGTCTGAGATGACCCTGACATCTGTCAGGATCACAACATCATAATCAAATCCGTGGAAAACACTATCAATTCTGGCCGTGAAGATTACAACATCATCGATCTTATGTCCATCATAGAATAGATCCTTCTCATATTCCAGGTACTCCCCTTCCCTATAGATATCCTCCTCAATCAAAGTGCCTCTTCGACTTAGAGTTATTCTTGCCAGTTTACCATTGATGTCTACTTCTTCTGCTGTTAGTATGAAGTCTCCTCCATCTACTTGCAGTCTCTGGTAATAGCCTTCTGTAAGCACAAGGTTTCTGGGAACTAAGGTCTCTTCATCCCGAACGTCATCATCTGAAAAGTCCAGTAATCTCTCTACATAATATATACGGTCTTCATCCTCATCAAGTACAAGATATCTCTTTTTGTCGATCACATAGTCATCCATATGACAGGCCCAGCATGCAGGGTCTTTATTCTCTGGATGTATGCGCTTCCAGGGACTTGCTTTAGCCTTTACCAGCCATGTTTCCATATTGCCTCTGAATATTGTAGTAAAGTTTATCTCAAGCACAATTGCCGTAATATCTCTACCGTCCGGATCTATGAAATCGCCTTCATAGTAATAGTACTGACTTTCATCGACTACTAATTCATCAAGTAATGTATCACCCTGGTATAATCGCAGGAAAGCACTATCACCATCAACAGCAATATCCTCAAATGTCAGGAAGTATCGATTACCCAGATGCCACTTATCACCAACGAACAGGGTACTTTCCCATTCCTTATCTGAAGGTCTGGATATATTGCTTGTGGGATCTGGTGCATTACCCCATTCCTCTGCATTGTCTTCATCAAGGTGGCAGTAGATACAGCTTGATGTGTTAATCAGGTCGTCCGTAGAACCGTAATGGGATACCAGTGACGTATCAGAGGGAATGAGGCTATCCTGATAGTTCACAATACTGTTAAGGTGGCATGCCGGACAATCTACAGCTGTGGTGAGGTTTTCATCGATTTCATCAACATACTTGAAATGTTCATAGACCATGGGTTCGTTTAAGGTGGATTGGTTCACATTATGGCAATCCTTTTCACTGCAGTTCCTGGGGTTTCTGAAATTGACAGGATGGCCTAATGGTTGATCAGCTTCCGAGGCGTCACCATCGCCGTGGCATGCCCAACAGCGCACATTATTTGCATCCAGTGTGTCGGCCGCACCCCTGTTCAGGTCATAATGAATGGCGCCTGATTGGTTCATGGCCTGTACATCAATCTGGAACTCTTCACCTACTATTCCTCCGATGTCATGACAGTAGACACAATCATTCCCTGCTCCTGAAGCCATACTTATGTTATGGAAGGTAAAACCTGGAAGCAGGACACTGCCATTTAACGCCTTGTATGAGACATGGCATGGATAACAGCCACTATTGTTAGTAATGTTCAGATCAGTGTGGTTGAATTTGGTGGAAGTCATGGGATCAGGTGGGTAACCCCATGAAATGTTATTTGAATTATCCACATGGCACCATATGCAATCGGTCGTGTTATTGGTCGGTGTCATCAGGTACGTGGTGCTGACATAATGTGATACGTAGTTCTTTGCTTCGTGATATTTAACATTCGTTGTGGGTATTGGTATCGATAATGAATTGTTGTGACAGAATGTACAGTTGGTAGATATGTTTGTCTGGACATCCTCACCCAGTGGCTGATGTTCAGGTATTTGGATGGGGGGGTTCTTTCTCAGGTAATCGCCATTAAGTGGAGTGTCAGTGAAATGGCAGTCCTCGCATTCAGGCAATTCTGATGCAGGTCTTGTGTGACCTGGATCGACCAGCTGCTGCCCATAATCATTGTGGCATCCCCAGCAGACCATGGAAATTGCTGAATAGTTATTAGCATCGAAATCTCCGGTAATATTATTGTGTGAGCTATTGAAGAAACCGGTCCGGTTCAATATTGGGCCGCTCCAATTGGTATTGCTGCCGCCTTCTAAATGGCAATCAGTGCAGTTAGGCCCGCCGCCGGGACCGATATCGTGAGGATCGCCGTGGCAGGATATACAATTCAGGTAAGGTGCATCTGGATAATCATATCCTTCTACAATATTCGTATGTCCTGACGGTGGTGAGTTATGGCACTCCTGGCAGTTTAATATCGATATTTCATGGAACGAGTTATGGCATGAACGGCACGGAACATCGCCTTTTAAATCGTCATCAAAATCCGTATGGGCAAAAGATAGGCCGTTGTTATCCCATGCCGGGATGGTTCTATTGGCACTGGCATTTCCAGTGCCTGAAGGATTATGGCATTCAGAACAATTCCAGGGGATGTGGATTATTGGTTTTTTCTCAATTGGGTAATTAGAAGTAATAGTATAATTTGCCATTTCCTCTGACCAGGAATATATTCTGGCGATCCATATTCCTGCACGCGGGAAGGTATCAGGTATACTGCCTGCCCAAACATCGCCAAACGGGTATGCCAACATTTTTTCAGTGTTGAAACTGATGCTACCATTAATAGCTGGTACAAAATAAGTGCCTTTCCATTTATCGTTTTCATTTAAGTCCTGCAAACCATTGGCACTGTCATTCATAGGACCTATCAGGACAAGGGTCATACCTTCAAGCGAATTATTGAAAGACACACTGATATTAATGTGGTCTGTTCCATCTGTGTTGATGATATAAGATTTAGTAAGTGCCTCAAACGATACAAATTCAGGAATATAATCCCCAATAGTATCACTTACCTGCTGGTTTCCTGTAAAAGCAGGGTATGCCAAATCTCCATGGCAATATTCACAGGATAATTTATTGTGTACTCCCGTATATGATAAGTTTGAACCGGTTAATGTATATGGATCTGTAATATTATAATTTACTCCGCCTGTGTTGTCATGAATAAATGTTGTATGACAGTCCTTGCAGTTTGTATCAGTTACATGTGAAGGTATGTTAAAAGATGTTTGTGATGGTGGTCTTACTACAGATGATTTTCTATATATTTCCACAATCGAACCAGGTTCTGAGCCGTCAGTCGTGTTGTATATAGTAACCCACCCCGAAACACCTTTTATAAAACCACCTTCATGACCATATAGGGTTTCATGGACATGAGCCGGCGTAGCTGTAAGGAACTGGGATGAATACGGGCTGTGGCACATCGTCATACAATTTCCCCCCATTACCGAGGTTATCTGATCAGGATGAATTGACCTGGTAGGGTTCCTTGTGGAAGGATCTGACTGCGGGCTCCAGGCATCATGGCAGCCTCTTGCCTGGCATCCCCACAAGGTGGTAGTAAAACTGGTATTGGACGAAATAACTGATGAATCGGGCATTGTCCCGGTAAAGTTGATATTATATTCACCAGAATATGTGTCATTTTCATTCTTGTAGAAAAATACACCATAATACAATCCGGGGTTGAGGTAATCCTCTTCAAGGGTCACTATCCGGTTACGGGTGGAAAATGAGTCCGGACTGTAATCATAATGCGGGTATGTCACTTCCACAGATAATTCAGGAGGCGCAGTTTCCGCATCATCATACAGTATGGTCTGGGGTGAAATACCCAGAATACCCATGAAAAAATTCTTTACTAAAGTCAATATCGTGCTTAGTGAAAGAGATGTTGCCGACGGTGATGATTTTTCCACCTGTATCTCATCAATATACCAACCTTGTGAAACCGTATCCTCATCAGATATAAAGTTAAAAGCGATCATGACCTTATTGCCTGCATAGGGTGTCAGGCTAATTGTTTCGTATGTCCAGCTGGATGGATCGGTACCTGTATATGTTTCCAGTGTAGTCCAGGTTTTACCCCTATCAGTTGATATTTTCACATACCCAAAATCGTTGTTTTCCTCGATTCCATATATGGTCCAGAAGGTCAGTTCTGCCTCAGTATAACCGGTTAGGTCCAGGTCATCGTATGGCAGATTATATGTGGAGTAGTTGTCCAGAATATGCCACATATCCATGTTATTGTCGTAATTTCCGGTACCATCATAATCTGCCTTGTAGGTGTATGTGCCAAAGTTTGCATTTTCTGTAGTCCTGTAGAATGCAGGGGGTGATAAGCCGCTTATTGGACCGGCAGTGCCATTCTCAAGGATGTTCACAAGTATAATATTCTGCTGTTCCATCCTCTGCCTGTCATCGCGGGAATCCCACCACAACCAGCCAGTGTTATTGCCACTGCTCAGGTATCCAACCTGGTATGGGGTTTGACCGTAGGTCAAAACGGCAGTATAGTTACCACTGTGGGTCACAGCCGGCATAGCCCCGGCTGCTGATGAAAATGAGAGGATGATAAGTAATGTGATTATTATTCCATTTTTCATTTATCTGTTCACTGGCTTTTTTACTAATATGTTCTGCTGCCACGTCATTTATTTTTGTATTATACCATATCTCTCAGTGCACTATGAAAAATAAGATTTTCTATAATGCATTTGTGTGAGCGTGGTACTTATAGATATTTCATCAAAGCGTATTTGTTTACTTTTTGATTCTTTTGAATTGCCTCTAATTTATTCATTACTGGTCTTTGTTTTTCTCCATAGGATAAACAATAACATCGAAGCCAGTCCGGTCAATATCTGTGAACCTAATGCGGCCATGAAACCAGGAAGGAGGGATTGCTTCCATGAAATGGGGATGAAATTGTTATCCACCAGAAACGCATACACGGCGATGTAAATAAATATCACTGAAAGGATGATTGAAGCCTTGTGGATTCGTGATCGGTGCTTGAAGAAAAGGTCTATCATTATACCTTTCTTACCAGCAAGCCACTTAATCCAATCTGCACTTTTACGGTCTGATCTCTGAAACTCGGAAAGTATTATATTAATGTCAAATGGCAGCATTCCCTCAACGACATACCGGCTCCATGAATAGTAGGCTATGGAATACGCTGCCAGTACCAGCATCATAACACCTATTAATAGGTCATGGCCAAGAATAATGGCTGACAGGATGGCGGTCACGGGGATGGTTAGGACTGGGAAGAACACCCATGTATAAGCTGAGTTCCTGTGCCAGAGATTGAAATCGTAAGTAATCTCAAGCCACCAGATTATGAACATCACTGTCAGCAGCGTTGGTGTGAACTCTCTTGTGAAGGTCAGCAGATAGATAAACACGGCAAGCGTGATATTAATCAACAGTACCAATCTAAGGAATCTGGATATTTGGGCACTGATATCAATACCAAAAGCATTTGAATTCCCTAATTTAAGTTCAACCGAACGTTTGCGCAGTTTGTCAATATTCAGGTTCATGTTGTCAAGCCGTTCATTTATCACCTTTGTCTCAGACTGGGCATTGGCTATCTCCCTGAGTATGGGCTCGAACCTTGCATATATCCCCTCCTCAAAACCCATATCAAGGAATTGCTCGAATACTATGCTTTTCTTTATCATCCTGATGCTGACTATCAGTGCGAAGATGCCGATTATAAGGAATATGATGTCAGGTAGGATAACAGGGATATCTACCTTGATATCACCTCTTAGATATTCGATGATGGGTGTTCCGGATGAATTGATCAAGAATAATGAAGCCAGCAACAGGCATACCGAACCAATCTTATCTAATGTTGAAAAAGTACCCTTCGTATGAAGTCCCAGTTTTTCGTCCTCTTTTTCCAAAAGCATCACCGCATGTATGAAAAGGTATCTATTACTATTAAATTTATTTACTGATATCCCTGGCCGCCAGTATCAAGTACCCCAGTATACATAGGATAAAAATTAAAAGTCCAAACTTCTTGAAAGCCACCAGGAACTGGGATATTTCATAAAATTGCTCTCCACCTAAAGATGTGTACTTGGACGCTTGATTTGGATCAAACAGGAAATATGAACCTATGTCTTTGACAACTATGGGTTTATCCCTGTAAAGTATGGCTTTGGCATGTATCTGGTCTGCACCGATGACCCAATCATCGACGACCTGTATGGCATCACCCTTAGTTTTTATCCTGCCCGAATCAATCGATACGACACGATGGGTGACCGGCATCATGGCCTCCTTTGTACCAAACATAATTATATCGCTTACTTCGGGTTCTGTGGATATGCTCTGCATAAACACCAGGTCATTCTTATTGAATGTTGGTACCATACTGCCTGATGTCACAATGGCAAAGAAAAACACCTGTGAATAGATGAGATATCCTATTATCAGGACAATGAGTATCGGTAAGTATACACTTAATACCCTGGGACGTTTTGAGAGTTCGGTGTAGCGTGATACATTTGAATTTATGCGCCTTTTCTTATTTCCGGATTGAATGAATTCCTTAGCATATACCAGAAGGTTGAATCCGAATTTGCTGTTCTTGACATTTACACGATATATTAGATAAAATAGAACCGCCAGAAATAATGTGATTACAAGAATTCCTGGCATTACATAGTATAGGAACAACGTGAAATACACGATAATTCCCAGAAGATTCTCAAAAAATGCCATGAAAAAAAGAAGAGTTGGTTGACCACAAAAGGGTCAACCGGATTTTATGTATTTACTTATGGTGTACTAATATGTTGAGTTATAGCTGCTTGTGGTATTATATTCGCTAGAATTTACCTGGAAGACATCCATATCCCACGTTCCAGATGTATGGTTCGCAGTAATATTCATACCAGTTGCACGAATGAAAGTGACATTTATACTGGTATGTGTATGGCATGCAATACAAGCCGCACTTGGATTGTTAATTTCAGAGGAGCCATTTGCAGTGAACGGATCACTACCATCAATTGTTGATTCATAAAACGCCGTGTGAGCTTCATTGTCATTCAGCAACTGCTGTGATGCATTCCAGTGACAATCCACACAATCGACAGTGATTGCGGCATGTGCACCTGAGTTATTCCTCCATGCAGACGTATAATTGTCTGCGTCCAGAGTGCCAGAAACATTATACAGGTATATGGAACCATTAATACTGGTGGTATTAATACCCCAATTAATTAAGGCTGTGGTGTTCACCGTATGACACATCACACACCCAGTTCCACTTCCATCCTCGTTTACAAATGAGCTATGAGCACCTGTATTGGACGCGAATTCCTGATATTCTGCCAAGTGGCATCTCTCGCATAATGTATCTCTCTGGGCATCAGTTCTTACACTGTACCAACTGTGCTGTCCTACGAACATGGACATTGTCGATGGAAGCACAAAAATTCCAATTGCAATTATAGCAAATCCTAATAAAAATATTCCTTTTTTTAAGCCCATATTACATTCCGCCTACATTAACAGTTAATGATAATTTCACTTCTATCTATTTATACTTTGTTGTGTATATAAATGAAAAGCATAACGATTAATTATGCATCACATATTAAATATAAAAAATTCAATCCACCCAGTCAATAAATTTAGACTCTTTTGCAATCACATTTGCATCCTTATTTACTACTTTGATAGTAACCATGAGGATACTTCCCTCTGGCTGATCACTCTTTATTTCAGAAATAATTTCATATTCTCCCGGCCCTGTATATGGTTTAGAAACCCAGTAATCTATTTTCCTACCTTCCATTGTTGTAGTAGTTAAAAACACACCTGGTGTATTTACCGGTGTATCTTTATATTCCTGAAGTGGTCCCACCGTTTCTTTCGAAGCCTGGATATCTTCAATGACCGGTCGGTTGTTATTTTCTGTGATGATTATATTTACTTTAATGACCGTTTTTCCCTGCAATTTTTCAGCACAGCCAAAAGATGAAATAATCAATATCAGTAACAAAAATACAGTTAAAACAGGTTTGAATCTCATAAACGCCAATCCTTTAATAATATTTTTTGTATGTATGTATATATTCATGGCATACTATAAATATTGTGTCAAGTCAGTACCTGCTTTTTACTGCATTGAAATCCGAATGGTCATAGGATGTTTGCGGGATAAGAACAACACTTTTATTTGTTTCAGAGTGGCAGGCTTCGCATGTCCAGTGACCTTTTGAAATGAAATCACCTGAGGGGATGGCATTGCCTACTGAATGGTTAAAGCGCAACCCTGTCCGGTATGAACTGGACTCGTTACTGGCATGCAGGTAAAAGTAACTATGCACATTGTCTTCACTTATTGTTTTACCAGCTTCAATAACTCCTCTTGAGACATTTAATATTTTATAATCATTGTATACATTGTTCAGGTTGCCGTGACATCGATCATCATCACACAGGATTACCGTAGATGAATGAAGAGTGGTCATTCCGATCAACTCAGGTTTGTGACACAGGAAACAGATTTCATACCCGTTAATCTGGCTGTTATTGTCCTGGTCGAGATCGACAAGAAATGATTCATCTGTCGACAGCCAGGTACTGCCATTCCAGGCAATCTCATCCCATGTCCCATTTCCATTACTGTCATTCCAGAAATATGAGATCTCTCCCTCATCATACGTAACGTTGTTTCCTATAGTGGCGTTTAATAGGTCCATAGAATAAATTACAGCGTTTGTGCCATAAATACCATTTAATGATTCCAGGGCACTGGCATTATAGAAAATCCCTCCCAGTGACATGTAGGTTGTATAATTAGTATTATTTGCTGCTCTTTTATGTGCCGCAAGTGCGGGTGAAATCATGATATCATTATACTCGGCAACATGGCATTTGATGCATTCAACATCATCATGGAAGTAGTGTTGACCTACAAAAAGTGAAAGGATGCCTGGAGCAGAATAAATACCCACTGCCAAAAGTGCAATAATTAAAAAGATCTTTTTATCCATGTTCCCACCCTTTATGTTAATTGAAGAAATCCTTCGAATGATTATATAAAATTGTGTTACCACCGATAATATAATGACCTGATTGATTCAAACCGCTCAGATTATTCTCAATAGTAATATTACCTGTTTCATTGAAATTACTGTGACAATTTGTACAATAAATATCCTTGGTTAAATTATGTTTCACGTTTACAGTATAATTTGATGAAGCATTAGGATTGTAGCCATGACATATACAGCCGGAATTGTTATGTTCACTTACCATTACAGTATCGACAACATCCGGATGGCACCCAACACAAAATTCAATCCTGTCGTATTCATCAGGACTCGTTTTATAGGTAAATACAGTATGACCCCCGGCAAATAGGGCGTATGATACAGAAAACGATGTTAATATAATAAGCAATATGGCCAGTAAAACCTCAAATTTTTTTTCAGCCAAATACTTATAGAACATCTTACACCCCTGTCACATATAAATTAATTAATTTTGCAATAATATATACAATATAGTATAATGTAGGAAATAATATATTATTTTTTCTATACATTAAATGAGATTGTCGGAAAAGCCTAATTTTCGAATATTTCAGCTTTACTGTCTAAACTTGATCGGGCGCAGCATAGTGATT
>JAKRWB010000406.1 GCA_022353185.1 ANME-2 cluster archaeon
CTACATGCCGAATTCAAGACTAAAAATTCATAAGGTAAGATTAAAAAAATGTAGTGTGAGATAAAACGGGAATTGCTGAGCGCCTGCCAGCCCCCACACCACAAGGACGGGCGGAGCAGAGCGGGAGGGGCACCAGGGTGGAGTTAAGGCGAGAAGGGGCGGCAGGAGAACTGAAGAAGGGATGGGGGTTTGGTTTCATTATTTTTTAGACGCAGATTTACGCTGATTTACACAGATTAGATGTTGCAGGGATTACATGATTTATATATTTTTACAGCCATGGCGGTAATTCATCACCAAGAACTGGAATAAACGAAAATGTATTATATCATTGGAACAAATATGTTCCATATGGAACAGAATGTTTCCTTTGAGATTATAGACATCTTACTGAATGAAGAGATGCATACAAGAGCACTGGCCAAACGGCTTAACATCAACCACATGACAACTTTAAGGCATCTGAAAGGACTGGTAAATGACAATGTATTGGATTTCAGAATGGAAGGGAGAAATAAAATATATTTTCTCAAAAAGAACATCGAATCCAGGAACTACGCTATGATGACAGAACTTTATAAATTGAATAAAGTTCTAAAAGAACATCCGGGATTAAGACAAATTATTAAAGCAATCCAGCGCAACCCGATGATCAGTCTTGCCGTTCTCTTTGGCAGCTATGCGAAAGGTACAGTCCGGGAGAAAAGTGATATTGATATATTCATTGAAACTGAAGATAGAAAATTGAAGCAGGAACTTGAGATATTGAATTCAAGGTTGAGTGTGAAGATTGGAGAATTCGATAGAGCAAATCCGCTCATAACGGAGATTGAAAAAAATCATATAATTATTAAGGGAGCCGAAAACTTCTATGAAAAGATTGAATTTTTTAATTAAATTACACCGAGAAGGTAAACTCGGGATGGTTGAACCCAGTGAAGAGATAATGAATTCATACTTGAAAAAATCTGACAGCCATCACTTATCTGCAAAACTTCTTCTGGATAATAATAGGCTCGAAGAGACGGTCACCCTTACATATTACAGCATGTATTACATACTCCTTGCATTGCTTTTTAGGGTCGGAATAAAATGCGAGAATCATTCTGCAGGGATAATTCTTCTCAAAGAACTGTTCGACATTGATAATTCGACCATATCATATGCCAAGAAGGAGAGAATCGACAAACAGTACTATGTAAA
>JAKRWB010000407.1 GCA_022353185.1 ANME-2 cluster archaeon
GAGGTGTATTTGCTGAAAAATGGCGAAAAAAATTCGTTTCATCTGAATTTTAGCCCTAAAATACGTGATTCTTGGTAAAGATAGGGAGTTTTGTAGGTTTTATAACTGGATTTTTTTAAACTGTTAAATGGTTTTTCCTGACAAAATAGAAGACATTTTCATTGAAAATTAATGGAATCTGTCAAACTTGGGTTGTAAAAGAATGCACAAGATATAAGTATGCAATTACGGTCCATGCACCAAAGGTGCTGAATCTCCTAAAAAACCTTGATGACAAAACTATATATTCTCTATTAAAACGCTCTATATTGAATTGGCAGGTAGTTTAACATTGCCAGGGCGGTTAAAGTGCCAGAATGGGGTATAGGATTAAGCCCTTAATATCAAAACGGTGTTTAGGATGGTGTCAATGTGGGAGATGCGCCCCGAAAACAAATCTTTTGAGGGCGATATGAACCTGGGCACACAGTATTAAATCGTGTTGTGTAACTTAAACTATTCGATTCATAACGACAGCCAGATCAGGCAGGCCATGAAGCCGCCATATAATTCCTTACAGGTCAAACATATTTTCAGATAAACAGAAAGTGCCCAAAAAAGTATCTGATGGGAATGTAACTTATCAAACTTATCAAACGGAAGAATTAACTTGATTGATTTAAGTATTTCGAAACGAATTAGGTTATTAATATGAATTTAATGGTGGTGGTGGATTATGGAATTATTTGATTTTTTTAAATCTAAACCAAAATCTAAAACAGTTGCCATGAATGAAATGATTATAGAAAAAACCCAGGAAGAATCTGAACCTATCTGTCCATATTGTGGTGGAGTTCTGGAGAAAAAACCACAGAGAAAGAAAAAATGCCCATTATGTGGAAAGGGGGGTATCCACTTAACTCCCGAAACTTCAATTCTGTAGATGTTCTTCTATCGGCTTATATAACAAGCCGTATCAACAGACCCTGATCCATACAAATCTATGGTTGCTGGGGGAAAATGTTAATAAAACGGGAGTTAAGTGGATACCCCCATATGTGGAAATTATATTTATGTGCGAACATCACCCACAACATCTGAAAAGGTTTTAGTAACCGAAGAAGGAGTTAAAAAAATAGATTGGCTTAAAAAACTAGAAAACTATGGAATCACAGAAAAACATTTTGATGATCAAAAAAACAAACTCTCCACACAATTCGGGTGTATAGCGAGCAATCATGATGTAATCCATACGCTTTTTAATAAGCTAATTCTTGAGAACAGTGATTTCCATACCTTGAAAATGATTTATTTTGAACATGCGTTGTTTCTTTATGAAGAAGGGGGAGATTGTTTTAAAAATCTTCAGTTGGTTAAAAATCTTCAGTTGGCAAGAAAAATGGAATTGCTCAGATATAAACAATCTGGAATTGGTATTGAAAAAGTGAAAATAAGATCACACGAAGAATCTTGTTCATTCTGCCAAGCGTTAAACGGTAAAATTTATTCTATTGAAGAAGCTTTAAAAATAATGCCTATACCATGTAAAGATTGTACTTTTATACTATATCGTGATAAAAGGAATTTTTGCAGGTGCACTTATGCACCAATACTTGATTATTAACTAGTTTTAATTAGAAAGCATATAAGGAAAAACAATGCGGGGGACGTGATTCGAACACGCGTACTCCTACGAGACAAGGCCCTCAACCTTGCGCCTTTGACCTGGCTGGGCAACCCCCGCTTTAGGGTTTATTTTTATTTTTTCTGTGCGCTTGAGCGTAGCGAAACGCACACTTCGATTGAACCTTGTAAGGTTCGACTGTGGCAACAACCGCTTTAGGGTTTATTTTTATTTTTTCCGTGCGCTTGAGCGTAGCGAAACGCACACTTCGATCGAACCTTGTAAGGTTCGACTGCGGCAACAACCGCTTTAGGGTTTGTGTACCTCAACATTGGAGTTTATGTACTACAACATTGAGGTTTATATTTTTCTTTCGTGCGTTTTAGAGTAGCGAAACGCACACTTTGATCGAACCTTGTAAGGTTCGACTGTGGCAACAATCCCATTAGAGTTTGGTTTGTGTACCACAACATTTGGGTTGCGGATGCATCATAGTTGCATCCGGTTTAACCCTTGGCTCATTCTAGGGATTTGAGTATCTCGTTTAACCTTTTTGCCTTGTCAATGATGATATTAGCACTCTGGATTATCAATTCCCTTGCGGGATATGAACCATCAGATTCAGCAGTGAATATGAATGAACTGTTATCTCCATCCACAGTGATAGCATTTATATCACAGGCATCCACACAAAGTTTGCACAGGATACATTGCAACGGATCCTTGACAATGATTTTATTATTTTCTATCCTCAGTATCTCCCTGGGACATTCCTCCACACACTTACCGCACGCATCACAGCTTTCACTGAATGAAAACACTGGCATATTCTTATAACCACATGCTACACCTGCCTGGTATTTGACATGCTTTCGCCCGGTACCAAGATTGGCAACTGCCTCAAGCACCAGCTTCTGCCGCTGTTTCAATTCGACGATAGGAATCCTATCTTCTGCCACGCCAACCTTAGGATCACTGGACTGAATATCACCTGAATACACCATTATGGGGCCTTCTGCACTCAGGTTCAAAGTAAGCTGACATTTGGTACAACCCTCACCCTGACAGTCGCACTCATCAGGCAATACATATGAATCAAGGTCAGTGATGAGGGGAATGAGCCCCATGCGCAGACCCAGCTGCTCATCAAACAGCACGGACGTGTTGTCGTATATGTTAATATAATCTATCGCCATTGTAGGGACTTCTGAGAGCATACTTTTACGCAGCCCGTTGGCAATAGCAGGATTTACACCATTTAACACAAACCTGGCTTTGTCATCAGATAACTCTATAATATCTACTTCCATCCTCTGCCTCTCTTATACTCTCCGGCCCCTGCGTCCACCTTTGGACTTGGTTCCGTCGTGTGGTATCGGTGTAACATCTTCAATCCGGCCTATCCTGATACCCGCCCTGGCAAATGCCCGTATGGCTGCCTGGGCTCCAGGACCCGGACTTCTCAGTTTGTTACCACCCGGTGCCCTGACCTTGACATGGATACCCAATATACCTTTGTCAATGAGCTTTTCAGCCAGCTGGTTCGCCATCTGCATCGCAGTATAAGGGGAACTCTCATCCCTGGCTGCCTTGACCACCATACCACCGCTTATCTTGGCGATGGTCTCAGCTCCGGTCACGTCGGTAATGGTGATTATGGTGTTGTTGAATGATGCTTGTATATGGGCAACTCCCCATTTTCCGTCTGTCATAATCTCATACTCCAAATAATTATATTAAGGCTTATCGGCGGCCTTTGCGCTTGCCTCTTCTGCGTTCATCCTGCACTTCCTTGATCTGTTGGATCTCTCGCTTAACGATCTCTACCGGACGTTCCGGATGATTCTCTTTTTGCATTGGTGAGTTCACGTAGTAACCTATCCTAAGTTCCTCATCCCTCGTCACCATATAACTGGGAATCGTTATCTTCTTATCGCCCACTGTAATGTGGCCGTGTGTAATGAACTGGCGCGCCTGTTTCAGGCTGTTAGCAAAACCCTGCCTGTACACCTGGGTCTGGAGTCTGCGGTTCAAGAAACTCCTGGTATCGAGTGCCAGGATATTATCAAGGTCAGCCTCTGCTGAGAGAATACCATACCGCTTGAGCCTGTTCAGGATGTCTTCACTCATCTGTTTATTATGGCCAATCAATTCGCCCTCTGTAGTCTCTGCCAACAGTTTCATGGCTGAGCGGCGGTAATTTCGAAGAATACTCTGGGCTTTCCATACCTCACGTTTATTTCTCAGCCCGTATGACTTTAAATATTCAAGTTCTTCCGTCATCCTGACAGATTGCCATGGATGCTTAGGGGTTTCGTATGATTTAGTGTTCTTACCTGGATATCCCATGCCTGTCACCGCCTATCATGATTTCCTCTTAACACCCACACTGATTCCCTTTCTACCAGTGGACCGGGTTCTCTGACCTCTCACTTTATGCCCGCGCTCGTGCCTTATACCTTTATATGAACGGGTCTTTTTGAGTGTGTTCAGGTCTTCTCTTTTAACAAGCAATACATCGGTGCCGAAAATATGCTTATCATCACCAGTTAAAGGATCCTTGCGCCTGTTCATCATCCATGTAGGCAGGATACTTTCAATATTATCGACAGTCGATTTCAGGGCATCGATCTGTTCATCTTCCAGATAACCAATAGTTGCCTTTGGGTCCACGCCGGATACAATAGAAATAATGCGCGCTGAACGCCGATTTATACCCTTTATGCCTGTAAGTGAATATTGTACGCTCTTTTTTCCCTCAAGATCAGTGTTAGCGACACGTACAATATGTTTAATTTCATCTGCTTCAATATTATCTTTCTTTTTTGCCATATATTATCCTCCGATAGGAACCATTTCCCATAGCCTTGGACTGTGTGTCCGACGCCACCCAATGTATTAATGGGTGCGGTGTTTGGAATACACCCCTTAGATGCATTGCTACTTAAAAAACCTTGTGTATCCTTCAAATGAGGGAAAACAGTTAATAATCCATATCAATCCGGCTGGTATATCCAGCATTCTGGACCTCTCCAAAAGATGTCACCATTTGCAAATTCCCTGTATCACACCAACTGCTATCGCAGCTACACGGTCAAGAAGAAGTTCACAATAAATAATGTTGCTTGCCACTATGTAATGCCTCTATCAATGATGTATCGAAAATGTCATCCTCTTCCAGCTCACGTTCAATATAACCCAGCACCCTCAATACCGGCACAAACGCCATAGCAGACTCAATATACTCCCTTGGAAGCGCAGCACAGTACCGGGGAGAGATCTGGTAAACCTCCCTGATAAAATCCTCATCCACCACCTCAACCATTTCAGCCACCAAACGGGCCGCCCTCCCAGGCTCATTCCTTATAAGGTTCGAAGCATCCTCGTGAAGCCGCAGGAAATCCTCAACCAGTCCGGTCCGCCCTTTAAGCAATTTCCGGGACACAATAATACCATAACTGGGGTTCCAAGGCCAGAGTGCTGACGGCGGGACTACCACCTTTGCACCACATGCACGCCCGGCAGCCACGGACAGCGGCGGTGTACCAACAGCGGCGACAACCTCTCCATCTGCCAGGGCATCGGGAATAAAATCAGCCCAGGGGTAGTTCCTCACCTCGAT
>JAKRWB010000408.1 GCA_022353185.1 ANME-2 cluster archaeon
ATCGTCCAGTCTTTTTCCATCCAGGTGTTCTACGGTCAAGTCGATGACCCCGAGGGTGGCGTATGGGTAATTGACCAGCCTTCGCCTTTGGACAGGGTCCATTTCATCTACAAGGTGCGGTATATCTTCATTTTCCGGCAGGCTGCCCCCGTCTGCCAGAACCGAGGCCAGACTGCCGGTATGTTTCACAGCAGGTTCATGTGCCTGTAAATACCCGGATAGAAGCAGCATTTCCTGCAATGTTTTTCTGGAGGTGATATCGTCGGATTTTACCACCAGAATAATAGTATCAGTGCCTCCTGTCAGGTCACGCATTTCATCCATGAACCTGATGGCCTGTATATCCTGGGGAAAGTACTGGTAGAAATCGGTAAGGGTATCCACCTTTGGATATACGGCAGCACTTGTCAGGGTCACGCCGATAATGATCAGCAGGATGAATATCGGATGCTTGACAGAAATCCGGGCCGTGCGCTCAAGTGTCCGGTCCAGTATACCGGGCTTTGGTTCTATGTATTTGGAATCACCTTTGTCTATCAGTTTCAAAGCCGCCGGGATGAACCAGATGGCAGTGATATATGACAGGACAAGCCCGATGGATACAGCCATACCGAAATATTCCAGGTCAGGGATGTTGGCGAAATACATGCTGCTAAAACCTATAAGGGTGGTGATAATTGCAAGCCCCACTGCTTTACCCATGCGTGTAATGGAGACTTCGATGGCTTCATCCACACCCAGCCCTTTTGAGCGTTCTTCTTCATATCGGGCCATGACCTGGATGCCGTAATCTATCCCCAGGCCTATCAATACGCTGAGGAAGCCTGTTAATATCATGGACATGGGTATTTCCAGCACACCCATGAGGCCGAAAGCCATTGCCAGTGCCAGGGTGACCGCAAAAAGGGGCAGGAAGGGAAGATATCTTCCCCTGACAACGGTCCTGAAAAAGATGTACAATATTATTATCATAAGTAAAAGGGCCACACCGAACATCATGCCCATACTCATGCCCATGATCATCCCGAGCTGGTAGTCCAGCATGGGCCCGCCCGAAGCTTCCACTGTCACGCCAGGGGGCCGTTCAACAAAACCAATGGCCCTTTCCATATCCACTGCAATGGCTCCCGGCTGTTCAAGTTCAGGCACTTCGACAATGATGAGGGCGGTGTCGCGTCTGGGTACCATACCTTGCAAGCGACCATCGTCATAGGCTGCCAGCAGTGCCTTTTGGCTGGATGCTTCTTTTTCCGTAACTCTGCCAACAGCCGAATTTGTAGAGATGACATATTCCAGTCCCTGTAATTGTATCTCCAGTCTGGCAAGGTAATCAAAAACATAGGGTTCAAGCACGTCCTCACTCTTGACCATCACAAAGACCGTATCAGTGCCAAAATCCTTCTGGTAGGCCTTGAAATCATTATATACCACACTGTCCTCAGGGAAAAAGGTCTCAGAACTGGTGACCATCTGGACCTGGGACGCAAAAACAAGGGAGATGACTGCAGACATTATTATTATACCCAGAACTGTCTTTGGATGGCGTATTGCATTGGTGGAAAGACCATGCAGAATAAAGTGGGTTATTCTGGAAATGTTAACAAACTCCGATATACTGGAGTACTATATGATATATAATTTTTTCAATATGAGTATTGAAAAAAAAGAAAAAGGGGGGGGATGGAGGGAAAAGAGATAATTCTCAATGAATTACATCATGCAATCCGTGCAGACATATTTCTGCAGCAACTGGATATCAGGAGTAAGTTCCATTACTCTTTGTCCACATGACGTACACACTTTCCTGTTCAGTTCCAGTTCGGGTTTAATTCGTGTTTCCATTGAAATCACCAATCCATCATTATTGTTAATGATATAAATACCTTACGCAGATTTATAATGATTATACATGATTATTGACTAATTGGGCATTCCACATCATGTCTACAATCATTATATGTCATAGGTCCGTATAACTGGCAATAACTAAGAGGCGGGACCAATATGAGACTTCACGAGTATCAGTCAAAGGACATATTCAGGCAGTACGGGATACCCACACCCAGGGGAGTGGTATGTACCAATACAGACGAAGCGGTGCAGGCCGTGGAACAGTTCGGCGGCGCTGCCATCAAGGCCCAGGTACTGGTGGGAGGCAGGGGCAAGGCTGGCGGTATCATTCTTGCCACACCAGACCGTGCGGCAGAGACTGCATCCCGAATTTTAGGGATGACCATTAAGGGTTTGCCAGTTACAAAGGTACTGGTGGAGGAGAGTGTGGATATTGAGCAGGAGTTCTATGTAGCCATCGCAATGGACCGCAAATCAAGACGGCCCCTGCTGATGGGCAGTGCCAGTGGCGGCGTGGATATCGAGGAGGTTGCTAGGAGCTCGCCCGAGCGTATAATAAAGGAGTCCATCGATCCTGGCCAGGGCGGTCCCAAACCTCACCAGTTGATGCACATAGCCGAAGAGCTGGGTTTGCAGGATATTCCGGATTTCCCTGAGCTGGCCCGAAACCTCTATACCATCTATGATGAACTGGACTGTACACTGGCCGAGATAAATCCAATGGTTCTTACCAAAGCAGGGCGGTTGGTGGCTCTGGATGCGAAGTTGAATATTGACGATAATGCCCTGTTCCGCCAGGGTGCGATGGAACACCTGTACCAGCAGAACCTGGCCGACCTGGATCCGCTGGAAGTGCAGGCCAGGGAACTGGGCATGAGCTATGTGGCCATGGAGGGCAGTATCGGGTGCATAGTGAACGGTGCCGGACTGGCCCTTGCCACGCTGGATATGATAACCAGGGCAGGCGGGGCACCTGCAAATTTCATGGACGTGCGCGGTGGTGCCGATTCCAGGCATGTGGGCCGGGCAGTGGAGATAGCTACGTCCAATCCTGCCACAAAGGTACTGCTCATCAACATGTTCGGGGGGCTGACCCTGTGTGATGAGATTGCCGAGGGTATCAGCGAAAAGTTGCATGGACTGGACATACCTGTGGTCATCAGGCTGACAGGAACCAACCAGGAGCAGGGCTGGGAGATATTGCAGGGTGCAAAAGTAACGGTGGCGAACAGCACTGATGAGGCCGCCCGGATCGCAGTGGAGATGGTGTCATGAGCATCCTGGTCGATAAGCACACCCGGCTGGTGGTGCAGGGTATCACCGGGCGTGTGGGTTCTTTCGAGACAAAGCTCATGCTGCAGGCTGGCACCCGCATCGTTGCGGGAGTTACTCCAGGCAAAGGTGGGCAGAGTGTGGAAGGTGTGCCCGTGTTCGATACGATGCGGGAGGCCGTTGACAATACCGATGCCAACACCTCGATAATATTCGTACCCCCGGTCCATGCTGCCAGTGCCATTATGGGGGCTGTGAATTCAGGTATTGAACTGGTGGTGTGCGTGACCGAGGGCATACCGGTCAAGGACATGGTACAGGTGTTCGGTAGCATGGAAGGCACGGACGTGAGACTGGTAGGACCCAATTGTCCCGGCATAACCACACCGGGCCAGGTGCGGGTTGGCATCATGCCTGACTCGATCTTTTTACCGGGCAGCGTGGGCGTGGTATCCCGCAGCGGCACCCTGACCTACGAGGTGGTGGATTCATTGAGCAGGCACGGTATTGGGCAGTCCACCTGCGTGGGTATCGGCGGCGACCCGCTTATCGGCACCACGTTTATAGATGCTCTTGAACTGTTCGAGAATGACCCCGGAACTTCAGCAATAGTGTTGATAGGCGAGATTGGGGGCACTGCCGAACAGGAGGCTGCTGAATACATCAGGGAGCATGTGACCAAGCCCGTGGTAGGGTATGTGGTGGGTGTGAGCGCGCCGCCGGGCAAGAC
>JAKRWB010000409.1 GCA_022353185.1 ANME-2 cluster archaeon
CAGGTAGAGGACAGGTCCGCCACCTTCTTATGAGAAGATATACAAGCTCATCTCAAAAAGGGTTAATAAACTCTGAGGGGGGGGTTAGATTTTGTCTTCCCTGGATGGATATGGTGCTGTGGGTGCTGGTACTGTGCATCCTGACCAGCCTTCCGTGGGTTGGTGGGGTGGTCTATCTGGTTGTTACTTTTATGGTTATTGGGGTGATGTTTAACACTATGAGGGGGGCTGCTAAGACTTAGGTGATGGTGGTGGGATGAAAAACGGAGCCTGCAAAGTCACGGACCAGTTGAATTGGAAATCCGGGGCATTTGGAGGGTGTATGAGGCTAGCCGTATATTTGCTTTTTTGAAAAAAAGGGGTGCAGCAGATAGAATTTTTATTTATGTTCAGATTTCATTTGATTCAATTTATTGTCTATCTTCTCATAGTCACCCAAGTAAGCAGTCATTAGACTTTTCCAAAGTTTTCCATGATTGGGAATATTAAAATGTAGTAATTCATGTACAATTACATAATCGCCAATTTCTTTATCCATATCCAGCAGTTCTTTATTAAAATTTAAATTACCATCAGTCGAACATGAAGCCCATTTATTTTTCATGGGTCGGATAGCAAGTGCTTTTACTTCAATATCCATTTTTCTGGCAAACTCTTTTACTCTTGCCTTGAATTCTAATTTATCATTCCATTTGTACATAATCATAAACTAAAGGCTATGAATAAATGATTAAATAAGTCTTCCACAACGGCAGCCGCTTTGTCAAGATCCTCTTCTTCATTAAGCACAGCGTAATAAGCCCCTGTTCTCAAATTCCTCAATTCCTTTTCGCTTGTCCGCCAATTCGGATTATTTACAAATTCTGCTTTAATCTGCTTTGTAATTTCATCGGCATTTTTGAAATCTTTGTCAAGTAATGTTCGGTAAATGAAGAAAGTTAAACCATCAAATCCTTTTTCTGCCTGTTCTTTTTTCCGATTTATGTCATCTTCACAAATCTTTTTGATTTCTTCTAATGCTTCCTGTGTGCTAATTTGTCTTTCTTCATAGCGTTCTTCTACAAGTACAGCTCTTTCTTGCAAACCAATTAAAAATGGATCATCAGAATTTTCCTCTGCAATTTTTTCAATACTCTTTACCAGGTTGATAACTCGTGTATTGTAATTGCTTTGGTTTTCTTTTATTTTTTGAATCGTATTTTCATTAATTTCAAAGAATTCATACACTTGTTGTAAATTGTTCATGCCAATTTTTTCTTGAATTAACTCATTCGTTTTTCTTTGAAATTCTCTGTCAACCTGTACTCTTTTTGTGTAAGCA
>JAKRWB010000410.1 GCA_022353185.1 ANME-2 cluster archaeon
TGATTCTTGGTAAAAATAGGGAGTTTTGTAGGTTTTATAACTGGATTTTTTTAAACTGTCAAATGGTTTTTCCTGACAAGATAGAAGACATTTTCATTAAAAATTAATGGAATCTGTCAAACTTGGGATTTATCACATCACTGCCACTGATGTCACCGCTTGTTAAGGTCCCATAACCCGGGATACATGCAATGGAGTGAAACATATAGGTGATGCCCAGGAGTCGATGGTGCAATCGCCGCTGTCAGACACTATAAAATTTCCATTAGCCTCATTGAACTGACACCTAATCCCACACATCATTTGTTGTTCACCTTATTTCAATTGAAAAATGATAGAATTAAGTAAAGACTAATGCAATCTCTCCTTTATCCATTTTAAAATCATATCCTTTTTCAGATAACCCAATATTACTATACCACAAAAGCCCACCAGCACGAGAATCAATGCCAGACCAACCTCATCATCTTGTGGCTCCGGGGTGGTCTTCACTGTAAGTTGTCGTGTTGATGAGGGTGATGCAGTTGTAGTATCTCCAACTTGTATTAATTTTACTAACGCTGCCTGATTTCCCATTTCGTCTACTCGGATCGAAAACAGAGGATCGATAATATAGGTTATATTACCCCCGCTAAGGGTGATATCATCAATATTGGTTATGGAAACCTGTGACATTGTTGTTTGAACTATATAGTTATTGAACATACCCATATCAGCGTTCTTTAATTCAAGTACTTCAGTCGAAATCATATCAATATCATTGATTTTTACAAGATCAGTAGTATTACCAACAAATACCGCATCAATTGTTAAGTTCAATACTTCTGTATTACCAGAACCTCCCAGATCGGATTCCAATACATAATTTAATCCTTCCGCGACTACACTATTATTGATTTCAATACCATCTTTACTAAGAGATAGCCTTGCTTCAGTCATATTAACATCGATTTCAAGCACTGTAATAGCATAACCTTCATCAAGTTCTAGACTTTCTCCAACACGTAATAAATGATCGTCATTTTCATCTTCATCAATAAGTTTTTCAGTAATATTCCATCCGCTTGAACCACTATTGATCACTAAATACTTCTTACCCTGCCATCCCGTATATGTTAATCCCGTTCCTGTATCTACCCAACTGGAAGTTAAATATATTAACTCATTAGCTGGTATGGTCAAGTTCGCATAGACAGGTAAAACTAATGATTCCCCTCCAACCCTTGCTTCAAGGTCGTAATACAAAATGCCGGGACAGTTCTCTGACGTGGCTAATAATGACGTTCCAGTTGCACCGATTTTACCTGTAATTTCATATATTCCAGATTCAGTCAGTGTCTTAACCAGTCCTACTGAATTACCATCGTTATTTACCCTGATTGAAAATAGACCTCCAAATATGTTAGTAATTCCATCAATGCTGAGCGAAATTTTGTTATTATTGTGAATCGAAATACCGGATGTACTTGTACCTATTGTATGTCCAGTTATGGTAGTACTATCACCAGTGATAAATTGTATTGTATCTGTTGAAATAAGATCGATGTTATTGATCTTTACTAGATTGGTGCCCATACCAAAATATAATGCATCAAATGTAAAGTTCATAATTTCCGTATCCCCGGACACAGCACCCAGATCATCCATATATACGAAATAACCTGTAGATGAATCGTCAGGATCGTATTCTTTGACAACTCTGTTGGACACTTCTTCACCGTCTTTGGACAATGACATCCAGGCTTCTTGACGTTTTACATCTATTTCAAGGGTTGTGATAGCCCAGCCCTCAGGCAAAGTAAGGATCTCACCTGCCCTCATGAGGTGGTCATCGTTTTCACTTTCAGATACAAGCAGATCGCTTATTATCCACTCGTTTGATGTATTTTCGATTATTAAATACTTCTCTCCAAACCATCTGATAAAATTATTACCTTCATAGTCTATCCACGCATTGGTTGAATATGTCAGGTTGCCCAGTCCAATAGTTAAATCTGGGTCTAACATAAAATCAATGGTTTCAGCACCAACCATTTCATCAAGATCATAATAGAGAATACTTGGATTGTTCAATGACGTAGCGCTAATCCCAGATACATTGGAGGCATTTGTTGCACCTATGATCTCATATGGAACAGGAACAGGAACAGTTTCAATTATTCCGGCAAATATTTTCTTAAAAGTGCCATTGATTAGCTTAAATGGAACCTTATACACGATATTATTCTCACTACTTTCAAGAATTACATCATTAAACTCTAATTCACTGATTTCGCTACCGTATTTACCTACGGTCTGAAATGTGATGTCAGCCAGCTTGATATTTCCAGGACCCACTCCAGTGATTCCACTCTGGTTCCCTGTAATTAAAGTGAAACCTTCAAAATTATTGACATCAAATGTAATGTCATAAAAATCGCTGTTAGTAACAGAAGTCACATTGACAATAGAATTATCATACGTTAAATTTACAGAAGCAAATACAATACCTTCCGATTCCGCAACATCTATATAGACTGGAACAGTGACACTTTCCCCAATTTCTGCCTGACAATAAGGAAGGCTGATAATCGAGATCTCAGGTACAGTTATGGTCCTGACAAAAGCTACAATGTTTCCATCCGTGCTTACTCGAATTGAGAATAGTTCACTAATTACATCAGTTAAGCCTCCAGGATTAAGTACAATCGTATTATCGTTTCTAATTGCAAATCCAGATAGATCTGTTATGATAGAATAATTAGGGAATAAATTAGTATCACCATTGACAATATCAAGAACGTGTGAAGAAATAAGATCAGTATTATTTATCTTCACATAGTTGGTGTTCATGTTAGTAAATACCGTTACAACAGTAATGTTCAGTATTTCTGTTGGAACTGTGCCTCCAAGGTCTGTTTCATATGCAAAATTGGATGCTATAGGCATGACTTGGTTTTTAAGTTCACTACCATTTTGTGTAAATGCTAAGCGAGCATTTGATCCATCAACATCAGCTTCAAGAAGTGTTAACACAAATCCTTCACCAAGGACCAGGTTTTGTCCTACCATTAAAGTATGGGAATCATGTTTATTCTCATCTAACAGTTTTTCAGCTATTTTCCAGTGGGTGACATTATTCTCAATAACCAAATATTTTTTACCTGCCACACCAACATATTCTTTACCATCTAAAGAATACCATTTTTGGGTAAAATAAGTTAAATTATTTGAACTTATTGTCAAATTAGAATTGACTAAAGAATCAAGGGATTCTTCGCCTGCACTTTCATGTGTATCATAATATAAGATGGAAGGATTAATTGTAGAATTAGCAGAGATATAATTGCCAGAAAACAAGTTCGTTGCACCCATAATTTCATACGTACCTGGTTCGTTTAACACTCTTGCCAGTGCTGTGGAATCTTCATCGTTATTGATCAGGATTGAGTATGAATCGCCCACAATGGGATTTGCATTATCGGATTGTAATGCGAGATCTAAATAGTTTTTGACTACTATTTCCCATGGACTTGTTACAATGACATAGTTTTCCAATAATGTTCGATCACCATTGTACAATTCAATTGTTTCAGTTGATAACAGATCTATATTCTTTATTTTTACCATATTAACATTATTCTTTACAAATACAGTGTCTAATGTAAAATTAAAAACCTGTGTATGATCCGCCGCTCCAAGGTCTGTTTCATAAACAAAGTACCTTGATCCAAAATCTGACTCTAATATCCTGACAGCTTGATTGTATATTTCTTTGCCATCTTTGGATAAAAATAACCATGCTATGTTACCGTAAACATCGATTTTCTCCGCTGTAATAACATAACCTTCGGGAAGTGAGAGGGATTCTCCCACTCTTAATACGTATTCATCAGTGTCATCTTCGTGTAAAAGCAATTTTGTTATAATCCATTTGCCAGATGAATTTTCGACAACAAAATATTCCTCACCCAACCATGCTACAATATTCCATCCATCGTCAGGATCCTCCCAGCTTGTAGTTGAATAGGTAAATTTGTCTTCTGGTATTGTAAGGTTTGGATAAAACGGGAAGGATATGTTTTCGCCACCACTTCCGTCTTCAATGTTATAATATAGTATGTCAGGATTGGTCATTGAATTAACTGAGATATATGGAACATCAGTGGCATTTATTGCACCGATTACTTCATAGGGTGCAGATACTTCTTCTACGTTTGTAGCAGATGTCGTTTGAGTAATTAATAAAATAAATATTGTCAGCAATACAATTTTGAATTTTAAATCATTCATTTTCATTGCAAAATTCTCCGATTTTGTTCTAAACTTAAAGTATTACACACCAATTTTAGTTTACAGTGATTTATGAAATGTATAGATCAAGTACACAGTTTTAAAATTATATTAACATTATTGCAATATATTTTCACATATATTATTAGTTCTTATAAGTTACATCCAAATAAAGATTATTATATAAAATTTTAGAATAAATGTAATTATCATGTGATTTCTACCATCAACAAATCCTTATTACGTTTTACGTTCATCACTAAACAAGATCTATAACATGACTTTCGGGCAAATCAAATTTCCTACCAAGTTAAACTTAACCACTCCACAATCCGTCTACCCAGCATTGAATAGTACTGAGTATGTATATTCCTACATATAAATACTTGTGGATCATTGAATTGAAAATAACATAAAGACAACCTTAAGAGATTTAAGAAGTCTTTGAAGGGGGGGGGAATACGAATTCGGACAAGGATTAAGTGTACAGAATTGAATTCGACATGTTTTAAGATGTCATTTATCATTCAATGCAAGCTGTTTTTGACAAAATGTCTCTGTCATGAAAAATATAAATTGTTGACAACGTTGTTCGAATCAATTTTTCAGCTTGACGGGAATGCTTTTGCTGACAGCGAAAAGATGGTTATTGAACTGGAGATGAATTCAAAAAAAACGGAGTTGATGAGAAAACTTAATAAAGGTCTTTGTGCATTGTATATGTTGAATGTCCATGATATGGTTGGGCGAGCTGTCGGTTTAAGGTGTGAATGGGTAGAGTGGTAAAGTTTAAGTTGGCAGAGATTTTTGAAACACCCGAAACTCATGTATAAGGGGAATCAGTTCTGAAATATCGCTGCACAGTATGCAATTATTTATATGACGAAGAGATAGAGGGTACCCGATTTGATGCTCTGCCTGTCGACTGAGTATGTCCTGTATGCGGAGCGCCGAAATCAGCTTTTGTACCTGAGGATGCAGGAGCTGCCAGAGACATTAAAACAACCGTTGCTGATAAGTTAGTTGAGCAGCTATCAGCAGCAGGTGTTACCCATATCTATGGTATCCCGGGAGAATCTATACTAAACCGAGTCAGCTTTTTGTAACTTTTAGTTATCAGTTTACTTTGCTGCATCTGTTCTTTTACAAAATGGCTATAAATTATACTTGCGGAGTAGTATAACCTTCCGCTCGTGGAAGCTATACGAAAAAGCAAAAATGTGGACTTCATCCTTACCCGTCATGAAGAGGTCGCTGCTTTAATGGCATCCGCACATGCCAAGATAACCGGACATATCGGTGTCTGCCTCAGTATCGCAGGGCCTGGTACCACGAACCTCATCACTGGACTGGTAGATGCCACCGCAGACGGAGCACCGGTACTTGCTCTCACCGGGCAGGTTGCCACGCCGTATCTTGGCAGCGAGTATCTCCAGGAGATAGACGAAATCGAAATATTCGCTCCCTTTAGCGTGTTCAACGAAACCATAGCATCTCCGGGACAGACCATCAGGCTGACCACCCTTGCTATCAAGCATGCCTATGCCAAACGCGGAACGGCCCACCTGAGCCTTCCCACTGATGTTCTCGGTATGGCGCTTGATGACGCTATCTGGCAACTTGGAATGCACGTGTTCAGCCCAAAGACCCTACCCCTGGAACAGGATATCCAAAAAGCCGTGGAAGCCATAAATACCAGCGTACACCCGATAATCTTTGCAGGATGGGGGACCAGGGAGGGAGGGAATGAAGTGATAGCCCTGGCAGAAAAGTGAGATCCCTGAAGACCACCCCCTTGCCATGGGAGTGCTGGGTTCTATTGGCACGCCGCATGCGGCACAGGCTGCCAGGGAAGGTGACCTGTTCATTGTATTGGGTTCAGGTTTCAGGCAGCGCAACCTTGTGCCGGATGTACCTATTATCCAGGTGGACATCAATGCTGCGAGGGTGGGCCGGAGTTTCCCGGTGGATGTAGGATTGGTCGGGGACGCAATATTTACTGTTCGTGAACTGACAAAAAGGGTGACACCGAAAGTACGGGACCCTGAATATTTTGAAAAGATAGATAATATCAAACGTAACTACCAGGAAATGATACTGGATGAATCCAAGGACATGAGCACCCCCATCAATCCTGGTTTTTTAGTGCAATCCGTGAAGTTGCATGCAGACAAGGATGCGTATATCTGTGTGGATGTCGGTGACCACACCTATTGGTTCTACAAGAAATACCAGTGTACCGGTGAGAAGACCCTGATGTCATCCAACATGGTAAGTATGGGATTCGCATTTCTCGCTTCCCTTGCCGCCCAGCTGGAATATCCTGGCAGGCAGGTAATATGCATAACCGGAGACGGCGGGTTCGCCATGGTGATGGCAGACTTTACCACTGCGGTCCGGAACAACCTGCCCGTAAAAGTGATTGTGTTCAATGACGGCAAACTCAAGAATATTAAGAAAGAACAGGGTATGTACGGGTATCTGGAATACGGTACCCAGTTCATAAACCCGGACTTTGCTGCATTTGCTGAATCTTGTGGCGGTGAAGGATATCGGGTGGATAACCCGGAACAACTGGATGAAGCGCTGCAAAAAGCATTTAATTCTGATAAACCGGCATTAGTGGATGTAATTGTGGATCCTGAAAGAATGGCACCCATAGTGTTGAGACCGCCATAACGTAATTCATTCAATTTAATCTCGGGCAGTAGAAAGCTTTATGTCAAAACCAGCCGATTTCTGCCCATATGATACAATTCGCCAAGCTCCATGGGAACGGTAACGACTTCATTCTTATAGATGAATACGCCGGAACAGTAGTGGCCGATGATAAAAAAGCCGACTTCGCTGAAAAATACTGCGATCGACGGTTCGGCATAGGGGGCGACGGGGTACTGTTCATTTCAAAATCAGGTTCTGCCGATATAAAGATGAGATTGTTCCAGCCCGATCGCTCTGAAGCAGAGATGTGTGGCAATGGAATCAAGTGTCTTGTCAAGTACGCCCTGGAGGCGGGGTATCTTTCACCCGGCACTACAACAGTTGAGACCGTGGCTGGTATACTGCCAGTGAATGTGAAAGGTCATGGCGACGAGATGCTGGTGAAAGTGAATATGGGAAAACCTCTGTTTGACAGGAAGGACATACCTGCCAAAGGTGATGGAGAGTTCATCAATGAAATGATTGAAGGCATGCAGGTATCAGTTATCAATACAGGAGTCCCCCATGCAGTGATATTTGTGGACGACCTGGAAGGCGTTGATATCGATACAATTACACCCCCGATACGATACCACACCATATTCCCAAAAGGCACAAACGTGAATTTTGTTAATGTTGCCGATGAAGGGCATATTAATATCCGCACCTATGAGAGAGGGGTGGAGGGCGAAACTCTAAGCTGTGGCACAGGTTCAGTAGCGGCAGCAGTGATAGCACACCATCTGGGACTGACCGGCAGTGATGTAACAGTCAACACCCTGGGGGGCATACTCAATATCACATTGGAGAAAGGTTATGCTTTCATGGAGGGCACGGCCAAAACCGTGTTTACCGGAAACCTTTTATGATCATTGGAATTGATGATACAGATTCTGTTAATGGGATGTGCACTACATACCTCACAGCAGTACTTATCGACCAGCTAAAGGAACTTGGCACAGTCAGGGGAATGCCCCATCTTATACGGCTGAATCCCAATATTAAGTACAAGACCAGAGGAAATGCAGCATTGTCCCTGGAGATTGATGCCAACCCGGGCTTGGAACAACATATTATGGACACAGCAATCTCACTGGTAGAAGAGATGGCCGATGTGGAGTGCGAGAACACCAACCCTGGTATAGTGTTTCTGCAGGACGGAAATAAGCAGGACGGGGAGTTCAGGAAAGCACTGGAAGCATTCATGTGGCGGGCTATGCAGGATGTGCTTAATGTTGAGGATGCCCGTACCCTTATCGACAGGTTCGGCCTGGCGCATAGGGGATTCAAGAACGGGCGTGGGCTCATCGGTGCCCTTGCTGCTTGTGGCGCTATTGCATGCGGGCTGCCTGACCATACTTACGAGATGATAGCCTACCGCTTACCTGAAAATTTTGGCACGCTCCGGAGTATTGACCATGATTCGGTGTTCAGGGCGGATGAAGTAACATACCCGGGCACATGGGATACGGTGGATAGAGCCAACAATATTGT
>JAKRWB010000411.1 GCA_022353185.1 ANME-2 cluster archaeon
TCGTACTTGTGGATGAACCCACTGTGGATGAGACCATTTCCATCCTGCGAGGCCTGAATGAGAAATACGAAGTGCACCACGGTGTCAGGATACAGGATTCAGCCCTTGTGGCAGCAGCCGTGCTGTCCCATCGCTATATCACGGACCGGTTTTTACCTGATAAAGCCATTGACCTTATCGATGAAGCCGCTTCAAAACTCAGGATCGAGATAGACAGTATGCCCGCCGAACTTGATGATGCCGAGCGGAAGATAAGGCAGCTGGAGATCGAGCGCCAGGCAGTGAAGAAGGAAAAGGATGACTATTCTAAGGAGCGCCTGGAGAAGATCGATAAGGAACTATCTGACCTGAAGGAACAGAGCAGCCAGATGAAGGCCCACTGGCAGCTTGAAAAGGAAAACATCCAGACCATCAGGAAAATAAAAGGTGATATCGAGAAGACCCGGATGGATTCCGAGAAGGCAGAACATGAAGGCAATCTGGAGAGGGCCTCTGAACTAAGGTATGGCACTCTACCGGGATTGCAAAAACAGCTGGAAGTTGAAAATACTAAACTGGTAGAGCTTCAGAAGGACCAGAAGATGCTCAAAGAAGAGGTGGACGAGGAGGACATAGCAGAGGTTGTATCCAACTGGACACATATTCCGGTGAGCAAGATGCTGGAAGGCGAGATGCAAAAACTGGTGCATATGGAAGAGCGTATCAGCCAGCGCCTCGTGGGACAGAAAGAGGCCGTTACCGCCGTGGCCAATGCGGTGCGAAGGGGCAGGGCCGGTATTTCTGATACCAACCGTCCTACAGGTTCGTTTATGTTCCTGGGTCCCACTGGCGTAGGTAAGACAGAACTGGGCCGGGCACTCGCCGAATTCCTGTTCGATGATGAGGGTGCTATGGTCAGGCTGGACATGAGCGAGTACATGGAAAAGCATACAGTGGCAAGGCTCATAGGCGCACCGCCCGGATACGTGGGGTACGAGGAAGGGGGCCAGCTTACGGAAGCTGTGAGGCGGCGGCCGTATTCGGTAATATTGCTGGATGAGATTGAAAAGGCACATCCGGATGTGTTCAACCTGATGCTTCAGGTACTGGATGACGGCAGGCTTACAGACGGGCACGGGCGCACTGTGGATTTCAAGAACACGGTGATAATCATGACTTCCAATATTGGGAGCCAGTGGATAGTGGAACATGGTGATGATGAAGTCGAGATGGAGAAACTGGTGATGGAGGCTGTACGAGCCCAATTCAGGCCCGAGTTCCTGAACCGGCTTGATGACATCATAATATTCCACCAGTTAAAGCTGCCTGAGATTATGAAAATCGTGGATATCCAGGTTAGCCAATTGAGCAAACGCTTGAAAGAGAGGAAAATTAATATCGTGCTGAGCGAAAAAGCCAAGGATTTTGTTGCCCGGAC
>JAKRWB010000412.1 GCA_022353185.1 ANME-2 cluster archaeon
TTCCTTTCTGATTGATGAATACTATTTCATCGATCAGCAAATTCAATTAATACAGAGGTCACGATTTGTAGGACACTACTAACGATTAAGCAGTCGTTTTGCGGTAATTTCGGATAGATTGCGGATACAAATCAATAAACTATAAAGGAAAATATGAAAATGGTAATAATTTCAAGACGCAGATTTACGCAGATTTATGGTTGCAGCGGTGTAGAAAAAATATAAAAGACGCAGATTAAGAGACTTTTTATTATTTCCTGGAACGGTTTATAACCACAGAGTGCACAGAGTGCACAGAGAAAACAATAACGCTCTGTGTTCTCTGTGTGCTCTGTGGTTGATCTTCTTTGTCATGATCCATGTTTCAAGGATTACTGCAACAAGAGATTTGAATGTGCTGGAAGGAAAAAACATATTGAAGCGCATTGGTACGGGTAAGAGAGATCTGAAGTATGTACTTAAATGAACATTTTGATGCAAAAATGATGCAAAAATGATGCAAAACTAATTGTAGATGTGTGAGACCTGATGATAACCAGTGTTTTAAGAACAACTGGAAAATGAGATTGTGTCGGTAATTAGTTAAAATAATGCGAATATAGTCGCAGCAAAAGGTAACGATTAAGCAGTCATTTTGCGGATAAATTGCGGATACGATATAATAAACTAAAAATCAGACATGATAGAAAGGGGGCGGACCTGGGAGAATCAGTTCGGGGATGGGATGGCAGGGGAGAGGATCAGACGGATAATGACAATGGTTTAGGAAGTAATATAAATGATTGCAAATCATGTTAGAATATCAAAATTTTGTGATTTTAACAATTATATTAGACGCAGATTAACGCTGATACATTCACTTCTGTAGGAAGTGAATGCCTGCTACGCCTTAAGGGCGTGCAGGTTACGCAGATTTAAGGTTGCATCGGCGTTCTGGAAATAGTTGAAAAATAGGACCTTGCCAAGTGTCGGGAAATATTATAAAAAATTAGCAAATCATTAAAAATCATAGGGAGGGGTTAGAATGGAAACCAACAGAATACTGGTTACTGGCGGTGCAGGATTTATCGGGACAAATCTTGTCAATGAACTGCAAAACAGAGGAAATGAAGTTATTGCACTTGATTATTTCAATACTGAAAGGGACAATTACATCCGGGCAAATGTGAAAAATTTCAGGCAGCTGGAAAAGGCATTCAATGGTCAGAAATTCGACTATGTCTATCATCTTGCAGCTGAATATGGCAGGTGGAACGGTGAAGATTATTATGAGAATCTGTGGGAGA
>JAKRWB010000413.1 GCA_022353185.1 ANME-2 cluster archaeon
ACATTGCATTCAAATCCATCCATTCACCCAATTATTTTCCTTCGATCGCATCTGTGTTCATCTGTGGTTAATCCTTAAAAGAATCATCAATAGGAGACTAACATTAAATGGTAACAGATAAAGAATTAAATGAGCTATCCGAGAAAGTTATTGGAGCTGCTTTTGAAGTAAGTAATGTCCTTGGAGCAGGTTTTCTTGAGAAAGTGTATGAGAATGCATTGAATATTGAACTTAACAAAAGAGAAATAAAAACCCAACAACAGGCACCTTTAAAGGTATACTATAAAGGCGAATTGGTCGGAGATTACTTTGCCGACATTCTCACAGAAGACAAGATCATCATCGAAATAAAAACCGTCAAAGAGTTAGATTCCATTCATTTAGCACAATGTTTGAATTACCTTAAAATTACCGGACTTAAACTATGCCTGCTTATCAATTTCAGTAAACCGAAAGTAGAAATTAGAAGAATAATGAATTGAAAAATATCAGTAAGATTCAATAGGTACATCAAATTCCGTATCTGTGTTCATCTGTGGTTAATTTGCCAAAAAGCCAGATACAATAATAATCATGCAACTCGTACTAAACACCCGCGGTTCATTTACGTATATCTGCAGTTCGAATTCTCATACATATCTATCGAGAGACTATAAATTGATTTTGACAGGTTATTCTCAAGTAAGCCCTAAATTCAGAGCAGGCAGACTTTATCATGACCAGGCTACGCGTAACATCAACGCTCCGACTGCACCGCCTGACAACGGTCACGACTGCAAGAAGTGTATATAAAAAAAGCTAAACAACAAGAGGGATAAACATAATAGAGAATACTATCGACACTGCCTTTTTCCATTCATGGTTTCGAAATTACGTGAAAGGTTTCTACTCTGAAGATCCAAAAATCCAGGAGAATATCAGACTTAAAGAAGAACACACCTTACGTGTTTGTAAGGAGATCATTCAGTTAGGCAAAGCCCTGGAACTCAATAAAAATGCACTTCGTCTGACTGAGACCATCGCATTATTTCACGACATAGGTCGCTTTGAACAATTCA
>JAKRWB010000414.1 GCA_022353185.1 ANME-2 cluster archaeon
ATCTGTCACAATAAGACACTCTTTGAAAGTACAGGAGAAAGCTATTTGGATTGGGCGCATGATGTGCAAGGATTTGGTACAGGAACAGGTATTATGTATGAATATGGTATGAATAACGATTGTGGAAATTGTCATTTTATCGGCAATAATGGTTATTGGGGCAATCTCAGCTTGGTCTATGATGAAATTATCGAACCAAATGCAGCCCACTATAATTTCTATATGAATTCAGTGAACGACAGTACGCTATTAGGTGGCTCAGAATCCTGTGTCGGCTGTCATACCCATGTGGATTTAACATTTACACAGCCTATTGGTACTTCCGATCTGACCTATAACCCGAAGACAGGAGAATTCGGGGGAAATTAATTCATTAACATTTAATATGGGTCTCCTTCTGGAAACCCCTGATCTATACCTCTACTTCGTAGTCTTTAAGTCCAGGCACCTGTTTTGGCCCGGCATTCTGACCGCTTGCAGCAATCATATCATCAATGCGCAGTATCATGCTGGCCGCCCTCTGATACCAATCAATTGCCTGAAGCTTCAAAAGAGAATAAAAAAACTATTCCAGGATACCAGAGAAGAACTTGAAACTATCTGAAAAAAAATAGATAAACAAAAAGAGGTCATGGAAAACCTTTGACATTAACAATAACGAATAACGTAATCTGAACAACGACAAATCCTTTTCAACTCGACCTATGGGTATTCCATGATACAATGAAATAATCTCACAATTTCTGCTTCAGTGCATATCCCATGCCAATGGTGTAAATAGGCATTATGAGATATCGCAGCCCGATTTCAGTGAAATACTGGGTAACTGTCATGGAGAAGAATCCCACGGACACGAACACCAGGTCAAGACCCAGATTTATCATGAGCCAGACCACCCCTAAAGTTACCCCCTCCCTTACATGATCTTTTCCGATCTCCCTGAAGTATATAACTGCAAGGGTCACACCGACCAGGCCGCCTACAACGATCATTATGGACTTGAAAAACGTCTCAGGAATCAGGAAGTTACCGCTGGTATCCACAAAAGGGAACCCTGCAATGAACGGTATCAACCATATAAGAAAACCAAATAAAACAATCTTCAGATACTTATTCATCTGTTCAACTCCTTATCCCTTATATTCGCATGTATTTATTTGAATAGAAATTGTTTGCACACACTCGAAATTATTTAAGTACACAAAGTTATACACGATATACAATAAAAAATTATCCATGGCTTTTTAGGCTAATAAAAGCCAGTACAAAAGATAAGACCAATACATTTTATCCTGTTCTATACCCAAAGAGTCAAAACAACTCATATAACAACCATTGGTGATGACCCTGGCACCCACTCCCATTAATTCCCTTATCGAGCAAAAACAGCAAGAACTCCGGGACCTCGTCCAGTACCCTGAAGAAAAACTCACCAGCATCATCAGGGGCGTGGGATTCAAATGTGACCTGTGCAGCCGCTGCTGCACAGAGGAATTCAATGACCATGTATTCCTGCTCGATGCCGATACTGCCACCATAAAACAGATCGACGCTTTTGCCCTGACACCCGCCCCCTATTTCGAGTTCTGCGACCAGCACGGAAGGTTCTATGTATCGGGCTATGCCCTGAAAAGCAAACCCGACGGCTCATGTTATTTCTTAGAAGGGGGGCGGTGCCGCATATACTCCCGCCGCCTGTCCATCTGCCGTGTATACCCGTATATGCTGCACAGAGAGGCAGATGAGTCAGGGAATGTGGACTGGCGGCAGGTCAGCGGTCTGGACGAGCACGGGTGCTACCATACAGAGATAGGAGATGTCGAGGCCAGGGAGATAGCAAAGGAGACCAAGAACTACGAAAAGGCATTCCTGGAACAGGAGATTAATTTCCTGAAAGCCATCAATACCCACTTCACCAAGAACGGGCTCAGGCACATCCAGAAGGTCTATGACAGGCAGATGAGACTTTACCAGAAGGGAGGAAGCATAGAGGTCTGTGTATATTATAGTGGCACCTTTGAGAAGAACGTGCTGCCTGCAGAGTAATAAAAGTATGTCAATGATGAGTCTTTTTGTCAAACTGCCGTCTCAATTCTTCTACATTAATATTTACGAAATGTTTTGAAAAAACCAAAAATCCTAATATAGCCAGTATAATCCCCATTTGAAAAAATGCTTGAGGTGGTATAGAAGTCGGAAGTCTTGTGTTTTTGTCCTCATAGCCAGTAATTTCCCTGGGCATATAGAAAAAATCCGAGAGCACAGAGGCAAACAATATCAGTAAAAGAGCAACAATAACCAGCACCAGTCCAGTACTGACTTCATCTACGTCTTGATTCTGGTTTCTTATCATCTATGGCACCCCACACATCAAGATTATATTATATGTTATGAACTATGGGTAATAAAACCTTCCCTTCAATAACTGAGAACACCTATTTTTAGAGAACTATTCAATTACAACGATTTCATAGTTCCTGTCAATCAGCCATTTATGGAATTCATGTGCCATACATTTCTGGCAATCTTCTTTTCTGACAACATCAATGGCTATCTGGTCGGGTGCAGCATCTATCTTCAATTGCGAAGGACATCGGATGTCCTTGCAAAACTCCCGCTTCTGGTATTTTCTAACAATCTCCATTCATCTCGCTCCTTACTATTTTTGGGGTTCGACTATAACTTTCATGGACTCACCTGCACCTGCCACAAGTTTGAACCCCTTCCCGGTATCTGCAAGCCCGAATCTGTGGGTAATCATATCCGTAACCTTAACCCTTTCCGAATTAATCAACTCGATGGTGCTCGTAATATCCAGCGGACTGGCGCCGTATGAATTAACAATACTTACCTCGTTCTTCCACAAGTCGAATACGGGCAGAGGTACAGTTACTCCTGGTTCAGGTGAGGCAAAGAACAGTATTGTGCCCCCCCGTTCCACCGAAGCCAGCGCCTGGGTTATGGCTGGCACGGCGCCGGTACAGATAATGACGACATCGGCCAGGTGGCCGTTATTAAGTTCCATCAGGCGCTCAGGCACATTATCCTGAGCATCAATTACCTGCGCCCCGTACTTTGAAGCCATATCCAGCCTGTATGGATTAATGTCAGTGGCAAATATGTTACCTGCACCCAGTGCCGCCGCCAGTTTGATATGCAACAGTCCCGTAATCCCGCTTCCTACGACCAGCACGTTCTGGCCTGGCTTTATCCCTGCCATGCGCTGTCCACGGTACACACACGCCAGAGGTTCAATGAACACACCTTCATCAAGGGACATCTCATCAGGCAGCAGGAACACGCCCCTGTCCATATTGATAGCAGGCACCCGCAGGTATTCGGCAAAGCCGCCAGGATCAAAATTAGTTGAGCGCAATGTGTCGCAGACCGTATGATGGCCGCTCAGGCAGTAGTTGCAGGTATTGCACGGCACATGGTGGGATACAAACACCCTGTCCCCCACGTTGTATTTGGTAACGTCCGTACCAACTTCGGCCACCGTACCCGCTATCTCATGTCCCAGCACCAGCGGCGCACGCATAATGCGATACCACTCCATGATATCGCTGCCACAAATACCGCTGGCATCCACCCTGACCAGCATTTCATCATTGCCGAAATAGGGTACGGGCATCTCTTCAAGACGCACGTCGTTGTTATTATAATAAACTGCAACGCGCAATTATACGGCTCCTATTTGCCCTTCTCGCTGTTGTACAGGTCCATTGCTTCCTTAGGCGTGAAGTTCTGGTGAACCACTGACCGCACTGCCTTTATCATGGCAACAGGATGGTCGTTCTGCCAGATGTTACGGCCCATATCAACACCCACTGCACCCTCTGAAATGGCATCGTGCACAAGTTTGAACACGTCCATCTCAGTGTCCATCTGCTTGCCGCCGGCCACCACGATGGGCACAGGACAGCCTTCCACAACTTTATTGAAATCATCAGTATAATAGGTCTTGACTATCTTTGCGCCCAGTTCGGCTGCTATCCGGCAGCACAGCCCCAGGTACCTTGCATCCCGAACCATATCCTTACCAACAGCGGTAACTGCCACCACTGGCATACCGTAGCGTTCGCATTCGTTGACAAGATTGCCCAGGTTCATCAGGGTCTGGTGCTCATACTGGCTGCCTACGTAGATTGACATGGCAACGGCTGCCACATTCAGTCTTAGTGCATCTTCCACTGATGTGGTGATGCCTTCTCTTGAAAGGTCTTCGCACACGATGCTGTTACCGCCCGATACCCTCAATACAATAGGTGTGGATGTGCCAGGGTCCACGCTGGTGCGCAGTACTCCGCGGGCGGGCATGAGTGCGTCTGCATATTCAATTAGCGGTTTGATTGTCGCCTCGGCGTTTTCCAGTCTGCTGGTGGGTCCAAGAAAATACCCATGGTCCACTGCCAGCATTACTGTTCGTCCGGTCTTTGGCTTAATTATTTGCGATATCCGATTTTGCATACCCCAGTCCATAATATTCCTCCATTAATGGTGGTAAGGTAGTAAGGTAGTAATGGGTAAAAAATGCATGCCTAATTTTAATATCAGTAAATCATATAATTTTAATTACTGTGGCAACATAGAAAATACTGGGAGATAATGGAATGGATAAAGCACCTTTTGATTACGAAGAAGAGAGAAAGACGTTCAAATGGGATATTCCCAAAGATTACAATTTTATTGATACCATCAGGAATTGGGCAAAAGACAGCACGAAGTTGATGGCAATTACCGAGCATCCGGATGGGCATGTTGATAAAGCAGGATACAGGGAAGTGTGGGACAATGCTATGAGGTTCGGGAATGTCCTGAGGGATTCCGGTATCATAAAAGGTGACAGGGTTATGGTATTACTTCCCAGGGGAACAGACGTTTATACTGTAAGTATTGGCATTTGGGCAATTGGCGGCGTGGTCGTTCCCTGTACGGTAATGCTTAGGAGGGCAGATATTGAATACAGGATACTGGATGCCGGTGCCAGGGCCTTGATCACGAGCGATCCGGTAGTTGCCGATGAGGTTGATGCAATAAGAGATAAGATCTCAATTGACAGCCTGTTTTTTTCAGGTGAAAGGAAAGGATGGACAGATTTCAGGCAGGAGATCAATAAGGCATCAGGAGATTTAAGGCTTGAAAAACTTACAAGTTCCGATGCCCTGACCATCAATTACACTTCAGGAACCACAGGTGCACCCAAAGGTGTGTTACACACTCATTCATTAATGTATTGTTTTGACAGGCTGAACAGGTATTACTGGTGGGATACGCAGCCGGACGAGCTATGCTGGGCAACTACAGAACCCGGGTGGGCCAAATGGTACTGGGCACCCTTCGGGGCTATTGTAAACGGGGGTGCTGTGAACTTCCACTACTCTGGCAGGTTCGGACCTGAAAAATGGTTCGAGCTGCTTGAAAAATGGAAGATAAACAAGGCGTGTATGACCCCCACGGAACTTAGGTCAATGGCGACAATTGATGATGCGGATAAGCGATATAACCTGGATAACCTGAAGGTCATCCTGACTGCGGGGGAGCCCTGCACACCTGGCATTGTCAGGTTCATTGATGATAAGTTCGGGATACCTGTGAGGGAAGGGTACGGGCAGACCGAGACCTGTGCTATTGCGTGCAATATACCTGGCATGGAGGTCAGGCCGGGGTCGATGGGTAAGTTCACTCCCGGGGTTGAGGGGGCTATTGTGGACCCTGAGACTGGAGAACGGCTGCCGATAGGAGTGCGGGGGGTCATTGCTGTTGTACGGGACCATCCGATGCTGTTTAAGGGTTATCACAAAAAGGAGGAAAAAACTGCGGAGTGTTTTGTGAGCGACTGGTATCTGACTGGCGATCTGGCAAATATGGATGAGGACGGGTATATCTGGTTTGATTCACGGGCGGATGATGTGTGTATCAGTTCCGGGTACAGGATCGGGCCGTTTGAGGTTGAGAGTGTGGTTGATTCCCATGAGGCTGTGCTTGAGAGTGCGATGATCCCGAGCCCGGACCTTTTGAGGGGGGAGGTTGTTAAGGTGTTTGTTGTGCTGAAGGAGGGATATGCGCCGTCGGAGGAGCTTATGGTGGATATCCAGCAGTATGTCAAGCAGGTGGCTGCTCCGTATAAGTATCCGAGGGAGATTGAATTTGTTGAGGAGTTGCCTAAGACTATCAGTGGTAAGATCAAGCGAAAGGAACTGAGGGTGAAGGAGTTTGAGGAGAAGAAGGGTGTGATTGAAGAGCTAAAGGAGAAGGGGTTGTGGTTTAGGTAAGGGGGGGAGGGGTTTGATATTTTTAAATCAAGTGGTTTTGATTCGTCACTATACCCCGGAATTAATTTCCGGGCCTGTAAATAATACTCTACACCCTGTTTTTTCATCTTGTCCGTCTGAAACATTATACTCCACACATCCACCTATATCCACATCCTATAAAAATCAACCCATTCCACACATCATCTAAAAAACCCCTAACCCCTGCCCGCCCCTGACCCCAAAAATAAATCCGGCGGCGGCAAGGGACCCCTGGGCAGACCCGACTTTTACTCAAAAGACCCGGAGCTCGTCAAACAACTGCAAAAGATGCAGCTAACACCGGGCTGCGACCCGGGCAAATACGGCTCGGATAAGGACGGAGTGGACACGTAATTCATCGTCAGAAAAGCGTGGGTGCATAAATTATAATCTTTGTGCTTTATACACTTTGATCGCTCTTCTGAAGAATTAAACTGGCTCTTTTGTGACCTTTGGATTCTGCATATTTTCCTCAAACTCGCGCACGTCTTCTGGGTCGTCTATGAGTAAACCAAGTCGTATCGGTTTAGCTATGTTGTTCATCTCCTTTTATGCCGGATTGGAAATCCGGGGCATCCCGGGACAGATGCTCATGGTTTAGACTTCTAATCAATTTTTCGGGCTTTTGCTTTTTTTTTCAGGCGACTGCTTTTCTTCAAAAACAGTTTTTATTTATTTCCTCTATATTTTGAATACAGTTCAATAAATTCCTCTAAACTAATTTCCAGGTCGTCTCGTATTATCTTGCGTAAAAGCCCTTTAGGGATGTCCTTATTTCCATGCACAGGAACACTGGTCGCCCTTCCGTCTTCTGATTTCAATCTTGAATGAGAACCTTTAGTTCTGGTAACTTGATAGCCTAAATATTCTAAGAACTTTATAAATTCTTTGCCTTTGAATACAGGAAGTTTAGGCATTCTGAGCAACTTCCATTTCTCTAAACCCTATGAATTTATTTAGCTCTTCGACCTTGGTC
>JAKRWB010000415.1 GCA_022353185.1 ANME-2 cluster archaeon
CTATAAATATTAGCAAATTTTAATTTACTTATTCGAATATGTCTAAAGATTGAAAAATCAAAGAGTTTCAAACGATCTCAATAATTTTGGTATTTCAGAAGGTACAATCATAACCTCGGACCTGTTCCACGAAGAAACTGTTGATGAGAAAGTAATACGGTATGTGCCGCTTTGGTACTGGCTGCTTGAAAATTAGATTGGAATCAGCTTGCTTTCACCATGATCAGCATCATCTTGAACCTGACTTTAGCATCAAGTGAATGCGGGATATTTGCAGGCATGATTACCATCTGCCCCGCCCCCGCAGTGATTATCTTGCCGCCTATTGTCAACTCAGCCTCTCCGTCGAGTATCAGGACGATGGCATCAAAGGGGGCGGAATGCTCGCTCAACCCCTGTCCAGCATCGAATGAAAACAGGGTCACAGTCCCAGCGTCGTTCTTCTTCACTGTCCTGCTGACAACAGACCCGTCTGCATAGCTTGTGGAACCCACAATATCAATGGGCTTTGCCAAAGGAAACTCATTCGGTTTGAAACTCAGTTCATCTGTTTGCTTCATACTATCACCTCTTTAGATTCTTCGCAAATTGCTTCCCGAACAGTTTACATTCTTCCAGTTCATCACCCGTCGGATTATACCTGAATTTGATCCCGGGGACAGTCACCTCGATGCCGGCACTCTTCAGCCCTTCTTCGATGATACCTACCGACTCACCGCTCCAGCCATATCCACCAAATGCTGCCCCGGCCTTATTCTTGAACCGCAGGCCCTTCATGGTCTCCATCAGGGCACCCACAGCCGAAAGCACCCTCCTGTTAATTGTCGGGGAACCGATTATGACACCTTTCGACCTGAATATTTCTGTTATGACATCGTTCATATCACTCTTTGCAATATTGAACAACTTACAGGGCACACCGCTTTCTTTCAGACCGGATGCGATAGCCTCGGCCATGGACTTTGTCCCGTTCCACATGGTGTCATAGGCAATAACAACAAAGTCCTCTTGATACGCATCAGCCCATTCATAATACTTCCCGACAATGTCCAGCGCGTCCTTGCGCCATATCACACCATGACTCGGTGCTATCATATCCACAGGCACATTCATTGCCTTGAACTCCTCAATCTTCTTTTTTACAAGGGAACTGAAAGGTGTCAGGATATTGGCATAATACTTGATGGCTTCCTGGAACAGTTCGCATTGGTCGACCTCGT
>JAKRWB010000416.1 GCA_022353185.1 ANME-2 cluster archaeon
TGTCTCAGAATCCATCTCCGGGCTCTTGCTCTCACAACCCGTATCCGTCGTCGGCTAGTAGGTACGTTACACCCACTACTACCTGATAGACCGCAGACCTATCCTTAGGCGCCGGAGCTTTGAACCATAGAGCATTCCAGCATCTATGATTTATCCGGTATTATCCCCAGTTTCCCGGGGTTATCCCAGTCCTAAGGGTAAGTTGTCCACGTGTTACTGAGCAGTTCGCCATGTTCACGAAGAACATTTGACTCGCATGGCTTAGTCGAACCCCGATAGCAGTAACCTCTGGCAGGATCAACCAGAATTGTTAATCACACACATATTGGAAGTATTTCGTTATCGGAATTATTAGGGTTTTGGTATATTGTCCAATTAATTCCCGATAATGTATTTATATACACCACCGGTCAGAATTAACCGAACTGCCAATACTAACGTCGGACGAGAAATTGCCTTCTCGTCTCCATTTATGATTGTGCCAAGGTCGGAGAGCAACCCTTCACTTTCGGGACTATTCCCAAAATCCGGGTCGACGCCGGGTAATGACCTCGGCAATGAATATTAGGAGGTGATACATTGAATGCAACGAATATTGCATCCAGCGTCCATATGCGTTTTCACGCAGATTGTGGAATTTGATTATATGTTTCAGATAGTATTTAAGGTTGTTTACTACCAAGCCAAAACCGAGGTTTTATTTTCGGGTCGGCAACACATAATCACTCTGAGCAGGGTGTTCCTGCCCATTTGAGCGCTCCCTTCCATTGGTAGGTTGGTATATAACTGTTGCGGTGATTGGGATTCCAAAAGCCTACAGTTTGAAAAAAAAACCTGTATTATCACAAATCTAATAAATTGACATATACGATAAAACGCAAACCTTAGACTTGATCTACGACTCTACACCCCATTTATATCTCTTCTAAGGGTGCGCCCATCTCTATCAACACCTCTCCAAACAGCAACTTTTCCATGACCTGGGCTACAAATCTGCGACGTTGATGCATCTGTATGTCCTCGTTCATCCTCAATTCAGAATCGATCTGTACGCGCACCAGGGCAAACCGGACCATTTCCTCATCCTTAATCTCAATAGCATTGAGTTCCTCAATGAGATACGGCAGACTATACGGGTCATCAATAGCCTTTGCCAGTAACAATATCTCCCCAGAAACACTGCCAGCATTAACGTCAGTCTGCCCCATAAGCAATCTGAGCGTATTCACAGAAACATTATCACTTAACATCCAATATCATTCCTTCCCCATCAATCTTGAGCATATCTCAAGATCCTCAACCGTATTCACATTCACAGCAATCTTGTGATTGTTCAATATATAATTATAATCATCCTGCTCCTCATGTATATTATCCGCATCAAGTATGTTTATACCAGAAGGCACAATCAACTGTCCATCCTTGTTGAACACGGTATCCGGACGCAGTCCCTTGCTCCTGCATACCGACAGCAGGTTATAAACAGAAAGAGCAGGCTGAGGAACCTCATTGTATAATATTATCACCTCATCCAGCAGTTCAGGAGTTATCAGGGGCAGGTCGGCCATGACTATAAGCACCGGACCTCTGATACCGGCCTTTCTAATAGCATCCACCATATCAGACACATACCCATCTCCGGCGGTATTTATCACAATGACATCCCTGGCACAACCCTCAAGCCATTTTACAGTATCAGGGCCATTGTTGGATGCAGCAATATAGATATTTTCCACATATTTGGAACACTCAAGCGCATCCATGGCATATTCAATCAATTTCCTGCCATTGATCTCCAGTAAAGGCTTTTCAATGGGTAGCTTCATCCTGCTGCCCCGCCCTCCCGCCATCAATAGGGCATCCAAACGAGCAGTCCCCCTGCATAAAATAAGAAAATTGTAGCCAAAGCAGCCAGACGCCCCATCTCATGGGCAGTGCCAAGGCAATCCCCGTTAATACCACCAAAATGCCGGTTCGATACCACTACCACCCCAACCGACGTTAAAATCCCCATTAACAAAGCACCAAGTCCTGCAACGCCAATTGCAGCCGTGCAAACCACTGCCGATATAAGCAGACTTATGGTAAACTGCTTCGGTCCTGTATAATCAGATATCATAGACCCCATTCCCTGGTACAAAGGTTTTCCAAACCTGGCCGCCGTAAGCATGGAATGCTTGGATATCACCTCGGCACTAAGCAACGCCATGCCCAGGCCAAACCACCAGAACCCATCGCCTTGCATATCCCCAATAGCCTGTATGACAACGAACAATGAAAGAACATAAAATATCACAAATGCCACACCACCCGTACCCAGTGCCACGTCCTTCATCGCACTGACCTTCTTCTCAGCGCTCCCGTGGGCTGCAATGCCATCCCCAAAATCAGATATGGCATCAAGATGGTGAAAACCTGTCAGTATATAGATAGATACAATTACAACCAATGCAATAATTCCGGGTTGGCCGGGTATCAGGACAGCCAGTAAGGTGGCCACTGCAAGTAAAATAAGACCTATAATAATGCCTACAACACTTGACAGGTATGTGCGCTGCTGGAATTGTTCAAGCCTGTACGACCTGCCTGCGGGCAAAGTGGTCAGGAATCCAATAGCTCCCAGCAGTCCTTCCAGCAATTTCAAATCCCGCCCCTGGTATACATACTGGAAGATACACCGCCAATAAGCCCGGCGACAACATCGTCCATGAACGGTCCCAGTTCCTTGATTACCCCGGGTTTGAGTTTATCGAATCTGACATACTCGAACATACCTTTGTGCCCGGCGATGTATGTGGAGATACTCATACCCAGCACTTCGTCACATACAAGGAAGGTCAGGTCCCGCTCGTAAGAATCTTTACTCAGGTTTGGCAGCTCTCCAGCCTCACCTGCCCGCTCAAGCTGTACGCCCGCATAAATCAGGATGCACAGGTTAGGGTCACTAAGGGCAATATCCAGTTCACGTTTGAATACCTCTTCTGCCTGCTCTTTAGTCTCAATACCCGGATGAGGCACATACAATTCCATAGCAGCGGCCAACAGCAATTCCTCAGATAGCCCCATCTCTGACAATATATCCCTTATATCATACTCAAATCGCAAATCTATCTGTGTCGACTTTTCACTTTTATCTGCTAATGGGCTGTCTGATAGTTTCGTGGTAATCACTCCGGGTTATGCTCATCATGTTAAGATGTTCACATGCAATAAATATAATACTCCCATGCCCCATCCAAACAGCAAAAGGGCAGCCGTACCCACTAACCTGACAGCCCGTTTGACATCTGCCGCCTCAGGCAGCCTGAACTCTTTACCAAGTACATAATGTCCTGGCTTTTCCAGTTTGACCCCCAGTGCCCCGGCCGCTGCAGCCATGGGCCAGCCTGAATTAGGTGACGGGGTCAAGTTGTTATCACGTAAGCATATATTCACGGCATCTTTTGAGCTACCTGTAATCAGCGCGGCTGCACCTATGAGCAACAGGGACAACCTGGCAGGTATCCAGTTCAACATATCGTCCAACTTGGCTGATGGGCGTCCCAGTTCAATGAATTCCTTGTTCCTGTATCCCACCATGGAATCCAGGGTATTGACAGCCTTGTACGCCAGTGCGCCAGGCAATCCCAGTATTATATAGAACAATATCGGTGACAGGATGCCATCTACAAAGTTCTCTGAAATGGATTCAATCACTCCCGAAGCCACCTGATGTTCTTCCAGCTGGGTGGTGTCCCGGCTGACCAGCGCCCTGAGTGCTTCTTTTGCTTCATTAATATTACCAGAGTGCATCCGTTCCATGATACCGCATGATGTGGTCAGCAACATCCTGATGGAAAAAGTGGATTTTAGGAAATATGCCATTACCAGCAATGCTGCCGTTTCATGAATTAGGGAAGCCCCCAGCATTATCAGAATTCCTGCCAGCAGTGACGCTCCCGTCATGACCACTACTATTAGGATTCCCAGGACACTGCGGTTTTGTACTGGCAGACCCTTAAGATACTTGATGCTGCGCCCCATCCAGACCACAGGATGTACAGCACCAGGTGGTTCCCCGAACAAAATATCCATAGCAAATGCCAAAAACAGCACTTCAAGACCAGGGGAAAAGACTGAGAGTAACATGTTCACAACAATAGTTCAATCACTTGTTTCCAGATATGCTTGAGGTCACCAGGTCTGTCTTCACATGCCATCAGTGCTTCAAGTATGGAATTTGCCACATCAGGCCGGTGGACCATATCACAGTCAGCACAACTCCAAACTTCCCCTCCGGTCCGCCGCTCTACCATATGTCCGCCAGTCCTCTCATCCAGACAAGGATAAAATGGACAAAAACAAAATGTGCAATCCTGACCCTCGAAATGGCATGGATAATATTCACAATTAGTCCTGCTTGCAATCGTACCCTGGTGTATCGCTTCATCAATATTCTTCTCGGCAAGTTCCCTGCCCCACTGGGCTACTGATTCACCAAGGGCATCTACCAGACGCTGGTTCTCTTCACGGGTCCGGACTGCCACCCTGATGTAATCATGCCCCATCCGCCTGAACGAAGCACAATCTCTTATCAGGATATCCTGATGCCGCATGCGCTCGGTGAGTTCTCCGGAATCCATTCCGAATTCCCGTATTTTTATTAATATGAAATTAGTGCTGCTCGTTACGGGATAAAATCCTCTGATGAGTGACAGCCGCTGGGCAAGCCAGATACGCTCCTTTTTTATCAACTGCCTTGTCCGCTCAAGATATGAGGGGTCCTTTGTATGGGTATCAAGTAACCATGAACCCACTATATCCGGTATAGTCCCAACGTTCCAGGGAATCCGGATATTCTCCAACTTTGCTGCCACATCCCTGTGTGCAATCCCGTATCCTATCCTCATCCCGGGTATGGCAAATACCTTAGTCATCGACCGCATTACTATCACAAATGGATTGTTGTCCACCAGCCCTGCTATGCTCTGTGCAGGGTCTGATAATTCAATAAATGCTTCATCCATCACCAGGAATGTCTCGTTTTGCTGGCATTTCTGTGCCAGTCTTGCCAGGTCTGACCCGGTAATAAGAGTGCCTGTGGGGTTATTTGGATTGCAGATGAACACTGCCTTTGACCTTGAAAGCAATTCCTCATCGATTTCCCCATTACCCTGATATACTTCCCTATACTCAATATTTTCAGGTGTCGCTCCCATAAGTTTGATACTCAGTTCGTATTCACCAAAAGTGGGCTGGGGCAGCAGTACAATATCTCCATACTCCAGTATGGTCTCTGCTATGAGTCGGATAAGTTCAGAGGAACCGTTCGTCGGAATAATGTTTTCAGGTTTTACACCTGCAAAGGCGGCTGCAGAGTTTTTAAATTTTACATATCGGTTATCAGGATAATTATCAATAATTTCCAGTGCTTTACCAATAATCTCCCTGATTGTATCTATCTCATAAGGGCCCATTGGGTTGAGATTGGCACTGAAATCCAATAATTCATGTCCGCTGAGTTCAATATTTTCCGCTACCTTGCCCCCATGGATACAGGGATTGATATAAACAACGGACTTTCTTATGAAACCGTCAATATTACTCACACGTGTGCAATTGTGGGACTATACTCATAACTATTTCGCATTCAAGTTAGATATATAAACAATTCTATTCATACATACTCATTATTTTTACTGAAATGGAAAGATATTTATATGGTACAGTCAATATCTATATTTGGGAGTCATAATTTAGATATGACGGAGTTGATTAACATGAAAATTCGAGTTGTAAGTTCTAAAGATGAAATTGATTCGCTGGGGTCTGATGAAGAAATTATTCACCTGGCATTTAGGCCGTCGAACAAAGATATATTTTCTCTTGTAAAAGCATGTCCTGGGGTAAGAGCCATACACATACCAAATTCATATAAGAAAACTGTCTCAAAGTCAATCAGAATGTTTCTAGAAATGCAGAACATAAAGCTGCTGGAAGGGGACGTGTGGGGACACCGAAAGGACATTAATGAATACTACGAAATTAAAAAGAGCGTGATTGACAGGATAAACGAACTGAAGAGTGGAGGAGCGTCAGAAAAAGACATTCTTAAAAAGATGATGAAAGAAACGCGCCTGAGTCCCGACCTTCTGGAGTTCATGCTGAAAGCATAAATTGGGCAAAATATGGCGGACTCGCCGCGATTCGAACACGGGTCAGCGGGCATCTTCACTTTTCGCTATATTGACGAAGGCTCTTCCTGGATTCCAAGTTGGTGATTTTGAATTGAACAAGTAGCTGATAACATAAAATCTCGGGATTGTTTTAATCATCAGTCAGTTTTCATGTAATTATATATATATAATCCTTGCAATTCAAGCCCTGTGGAGCCTATAATAACTATAAATAATTTGATTGATGATGCAAAGTGCTATCAAGTCGTCCGCATGTTAAGATGGCCAGATGGCCAAGTAATTTGTCCGCTTTGTGAATCAACCCAGATTGATAAGCACGGACATCACAATACTGAACCAAAGCGCCAGAGATACTTTTGCAATTCCTGTACTACTTATTTTGATGATCTCTCAAGTACTATTTTTGCGGGCCGTCATCAGCCATTGCAAAACTGGATTTTGTGTTTATATTTCATGGGCCTTAACCTGTCCAACCTTCAGATAGCTCATGAATTGGATTTGAATGAAGATGATATTCAACAAATGGCAACGCAACTGCGTGAGGGTATTAACGATAAAAAACCAACTCCAAAACTGGAAGGTAGTGTCGAAAGTGATGAAATATACATTGTTGCTGGTCATAAAGGCAATCCAGAAGCTGTAAGAAATAAAGGGAGAAAAGGAAGGCGCAATCGTCTAAAAGGAGCGAGAGGACGTGGTACTCTTGCAAAAGAAAAACCTCCAATTCTTGGATTAATACAAAGAGGAGGAGATATAGCTTTGAAGATGCTTGAAAATGTCAAACAGAAGACCATTGAACCTATTATTCGAACTACTATTGCACCGGGTACTCTCATTTACACAGATGAATACGACATTTTTGGAAGGCTTACTGAATGGGGATATCAGCATAAGACAGTTTGTCATAGTAAAGGGGAGTTTGCTCGAGATGAAGATGGGGACGGGTTCTGTGAAGTGCATGTTAACACTATAGAAGGATTTTGGTCCTTATTGCGGTCTTGGTTGCGTCCTCATCGTGGTATTTCACAAGAAAAATTGCCACTTTATCTGGGATTTTTTGAATTTGTTCATAATGTGAGACGCAGAGGAAAGGCCCTTTTAGGTTCTTTGCTCAATTTAATCTTGAACTAACAACTTGAAACACAGGAAGAGCCATAAAAAATACTGAACGATTTTTTTTATAATTTGTTTATGCGCAAATGGCGCCTATTTTAATCTATATTTATTTTCCTTCTACTTCCTTTTCCGAGCATATATCCCTCATCTCGCAATAACTATCAGCCGAATAAGGAAGAGCGATTACTCGCCCTCCCTCTTCTAAGAACCGGACTTGCGACTTTCATCAC
>JAKRWB010000417.1 GCA_022353185.1 ANME-2 cluster archaeon
GTAAAATTTCAGTGATGGGTAAGACCGTAAGCCTTCTCGGGCATCTGGACCAGATACTTGTAGCACGCAAAGGGATCGAAATGCTGATAAATGGTTCTCCTCATGGACCTGTATTCTCTTTTCTAGAAAAGAAACGTAGGGAATTAAAAGAAGGCAGATGGTAATAGTAATTAATTAAATTATACTACCATCTGTAAAATGCCGGTTATTTAAACCGGAAATACTAATTTTTCAATTGCTATGTATTTTAGTATGGTCAGTGCCGAATTCCCTGGGTATATTAGGATATTGTCTGCTCGATATGCATTTAAGATCACTCTGACGGTATAACCACCATATCCTCCAAGAAGTTGATCACTGTAATTATCTATCCAGGCTTTGAGTATCTTGGCTGCTACGGTTGATGGATTATCATCTCTAATTATATGCGACGGAGGATACTCAGATTGTACGATCCACTTATACATCTCATCCCTATTAATTTCTTCACCGTTTTCGTATATGATGTAATTATCAGTTGACAGGGCCTTTAAAGTGTCTACATCAATAATTATCATTCGGTCCAGTACACCATAATCACCCTGGGCATTTTCAAAGAACTGTTTCCTATTCGATAATGCGCCAAGTTCAGTAATTTCAACTGTCTCGGATTGCCGCATATCCTTGTGGTAAATACTGGCGGCTTTTGGTACATCCTTGTAAACTACTACTATAAGGTAGTCTGTGTCACCCCTAAGATCCTCCATACCACTCGTCCAGGCATATATACCACCTGCAATGACCAGTGCAATTATTAAAATAACTGCAAGGAAAGACCGTTTAATTTTTTTCACGAATTTGTTAGATTGTTTTTTCTCCACTTCTCTAATATACACCACTTCTTTTTTTGGGGCAGGTTCAGGAGCTGGCTCAGGTTTTGGTTTAGGTTTTAGCTTTGGAATTAAACTAGGTTTAGTTGTTGTTTTTGAGTCATGTTGCTGTTTTTTGTCTGGTTCTGGTTCTGGTTCTTGTACCGGAACCGGTTCAGGAGTCGTCTCTATCGTATCATTTTCAGGAGACTCTTCTTCCAGTGCAACCTCATCATCAGGTTTTGATGTCATCTCACCTGATGTAAGTGGTTCTATTACAGATTCAGACGTTTCAGGCATATCTCCGACTGCCTGTGAAGTCTCTTCATCCTTATCGTTCATATTTTTCCCTCATATTAACAATATTTTGCAATATTATTTTTCAAATGCAATTTAGTTAATAGTTATCCTTTTTCATACTTAATCAAGTTTTCCTCGTTGTAGCGAAACAGATGCATTTTAAAAAAATGCGGTGGACAATGGCTTGCTGTAAGTATATTGAAAAATATAGATGGGTTACAAACGAGATTAAGGGTGGGAATAGGGAAGCAATTAAGAAAGCAGAACGAACTGATGGTTTATGGACGATTGTCACAAATACTCCGAGCAAAGTGGACGATAGGAATGGATTTACAGAAGAAGACCTGATTCGTGCATACGGAGACAAGAATCAGATTGAACAGGCGTTCAAAGACGTGAAATCGTTCATTAAGATTCAGCCGTTCAATGTCTGGACGCCAAAACACG
>JAKRWB010000418.1 GCA_022353185.1 ANME-2 cluster archaeon
AGTCGGTGGTGGAACTCCACCATTCACGTATAAGTGGGTAATTATTAATGATTCGGATTATAGATTTGAATATCCCGGAACTTCAAATGATAGAACTATTGAACTAACGGAAGGTTTGGCATCAAGTAACTACGAGGTAAAATTGGAAGTTATTGATCATGAGGGATATTCGATTGAAGCAGAAGAAATACAAATTCATGTATCGCGTCTTAATGGAGTAACAACATTTCTACCAAATCCTAATGGATATCAGTTTGAAAATTTCGGAGAAGACGAGTATTCATGGGACATCTTTCGTATTACTTACGGGGCTGATGAAGTTGAATTTCCTAATGGAACACGTCGAGATACAGCAGAAACTTTCTATGAAAAATATTACAGACACGAGGGTCGAAATGGGTCATGCTTTGGAATGTCTGCTAGCAGTTTGATTTTGTATCAGAACGATCTCTTGAGTTGGGATCTTGCTGGACAACGTTCATGGATTAATCCTGGAAGAGACCGTTCTCTCGATATAGGCGATGTCTGTATAGATGGTATTCCACTTCCACCAGATTACAATGATAATGGTCTATGCGACCCTGCACCGCGGACATGGGGGATATTCCCACCATATATTAATACTCCAACAGAGTGGGTTGGATATTATCATCCACTGCAATATGATGCCGCATGTTACGCTGATAAAAGGACTTATAGTGATTTAAGGATTGTATACAATGAACTAAAACTACGGATGAGACCTAGTAAGTGGGAACAAGATCCGATGGTGATGGGCTATACAATGTATAGGGAGGATACCGGTGCCTCTATAGGTGGCCATGCAGTCGTACCCTACCGAGTAGAAGAATCTGAAGATCATAAAACTGGTAAAATATTCATTTACGATAGTGTGTGCCCTGATGATCCGACCTGCAATATCTCGGTTAATTTAACAGATTGGACAGCAAGATATGACTCAACCGCTTTACGGTCATTTGCAGCTGTCAGACTTTCCGCTGTCGAGCGTGATCCTCAACTAAATGATTTTGAGTCAGTTACTTCATTCGGACATTTGCTTTACACAGATGCAGTTGGAAGGCACCTTGGTTATTACAATGGAGAATTTATAGATGAGATCCCTGACACATCTCGTATTGTGCCTTTTGGACAAACTGAAGGAGACCAACTTTCAGAAACGTATTATATATCAGATCTTAATCTGAAACGAGAATTATATGGGCTTGATGACGGTATTGTGATTATAGACGCTCCGCCGGGTACGTCGTGTCCGGTTATCGAGGCGATTAAGGGTGTGGATTTTGTTTTGCTGGTGACTGAGCCGACGCCGTTTGGG
>JAKRWB010000419.1 GCA_022353185.1 ANME-2 cluster archaeon
GAAAATTGGGATGAAATTTGCATAAAAGAACGAGCAGAAGAATTATACAATTATTCTGTTAATCATGTGTGGAATTTAAGATAGATTAATATTCTGATTGAAATACGCCCCTTCCATCTTCTTTTTTTAGAAAAAAAAAACGAAACAAAATTAACTTCGCCCAAAAAACAATCAAAACCCTCATGCACCCTTGGTGGGATGCCCCGGATTTCTAATCCGGCTGGTCCGTGACTGAGGGCGATATGGAGCTCATGCTCGTGTTCAGGCAATGGATAATAGAACAACAACATTTAAACTTGAAAATCAGGCACTTATCTTATGGGAAGATTAGAAGTACTTGGATATCGTGCGCCATAAATAATCGAGGTTTACATATAGAAATACTTAACTCTGATTGAAAATTAAAAGGATACCTGCATGAACAACAGATTTGCCGACAGGATGAAGGTCACCCGTAATTCTTTCATCAGGGAGATATTGAAAGTTACACAGCAACCGGAAGTGATATCCTTTGCAGGTGGACTCCCGAATCCCGGTTTATTCCCAGTGGAAGAAATTGCAAGAGCTTCCACAAAAGTTTTGGCAAAAGATGGCAGGAATGTTCTTCAATACAGTACGAGTGAAGGACATTTGCCGTTGAGAGAGTTCATTGCTGAAAGATATCTCAGTAAGAACGGGTTAAAGATAGAACCTGACGAGATATTAATTACCAACGGCTCACAGCAGGGCATTGACTTAATCGGAAAAGTTTTTTTGAATAAAGGAGATGGGGTTGTTATCGAAAGACCAGGCTATCTGGGAGCCATCCAGGCATTTTCTATCTTCGAACCAAATTTTCAATCCGTTCCTCTTCTCGATGATGGAATAAACACTTATTTACTGGAAAAAACGCTGAGTGAAAATAGTGCAAAATTGTTTTACACTGTTCCTAATTTCCAGAATCCATCCGGGATTAGCTATTCCGGACAAAAAAGAATAGATGTTGCTGGTATTCTTAAAAAGCATAACATCGTCTGTGTTGAGGATAATCCATATGGTGATTTAAGATTTAAGGGGAAAGACCTGCCTTCCATCAGGAATTATCTGGATGATACAATTCTTTTGGGATCGTTTTCAAAAATAATCTCCCCGGGATTGAGAATTGGATGGATATGTGCCGGAAATGAAATAATGGAGAAATTGATTATCGCAAAGCAGGCTGCCGACTTGCATTCGAATTACCTTTCACAGAGGATTGTCCATCAGTACCTGATGGATAACAATATAGACGAACACATTATGAAAATAAGGGCTGCCTATGGAAAACGGCGGGATTTGATGATTGATATGATGACTGAGTACTTCCCGGAGGAAGTCAAGTATACAAAACCAGAAGGCGGGATGTTTTTATGGGTAACGCTTCCTGAGAGGGTGTCATCATTGGACTTATTTGAGCTTGCAGTAAAAGAGAGTGTTGCATTCGTTCCTGGTAATCCGTTTTATACCGATGATGGCAGCAGGAATAACACATTGAGATTGAATTTTTCAAATTCTGATGAAGAGCAAATTGAAGAGGGAATTAAACGGCTGGCGAGATGTCTGGAAAGACTTCTGGGAAAGAAGGGATAAGATGATGCAAATTGTTCTCACACCAGCAGCAGGGAAAAGATTGATCGCCAAAGCAATTGCTGTTCATCCTGCAATACAAGCAGCCCTTCAATCAGGCACAATTGTAATTGTTGCAGGAACGACAAATGGTTATGTTGCCGAGGAGATTCTGGCACTCATTGGCCAATCCAATGACTTCAATCGAAAACGGTTCTTTCGCGGCATAACACTCCCTCCATCCAAACCGACAACTGAAACAGGGAGACTTCCAGATGAAACCAAATTTCCCGGAGATGTGATTATTGTTAAGGGTAAATGGCAACAGGGCAAGACGATTTTTGACGTCACAGATAGTCTGAAGCTAGGAGATGTTATTTTAAAAGGCGCAAATGCCATCGACATATTGCAGAGGCGAGCTGCAATTCTAATCGGCCATCCCAAAGGCGGCACAATCGCAGTTGCTTTACATGCTGTGATCGGCAGGCGGGTACGCTTGATTCTTCCGGTTGGACTAGAAAAGCGAATCTCTGGTAATCTTGATGAAATAGCTTTAAGACTTAATGCTTCGGACGCTTCTGGACCACGGTTTTTGCCCGTTCCAGGAGAGGTTATTACTGAAATCGATGCCATAACAATTCTTTCGGGAGCAACTGCTGAACTCGTTGCAGGTGGTGGCGTTTGTGGGGCTGAAGGCTCGATCTGGCTTGCTATTAGTGGAGGAACGTCAAAGGAGACTTGTATAAAGGAGATAATTGCTTCTCTTTTGAACGAGCCATCTTTTGAGTTGATCTAAATATGCAATAGTGGTATGATGTTTTTTAGTAATTGGACAGGTATTGAGAAATGCCTCCGCTGAAGAAAAAACATGTAGAACAGCATACAACATCGCTTTTAGGATACCCTGGGAAAAAGCTGATGCCCGTTCCATTCGAGAGGGAACCGAAGTAAACTTCTTGTACAGGATTAAAAAATAATAATATCCAATGCAACCTCATAAGCTTACATTGTACTCAATTCTGTAAGCAGCATTGCAAACGTAATTTGCGCCTGAATTGAAAATTAGAATCCAAGGTAACAAAAAGCGATGCAAATATTATAACCTGAGATTCAGGGTTTTGAGGGCTACAAAAATTTAAATAATATAAAAACGCATGCAGTATAGTTGAGTGAGAA
>JAKRWB010000420.1 GCA_022353185.1 ANME-2 cluster archaeon
GGAAGATTGGCAGTAAGTATGAGGTTATTTAGCAGTACCAGGAAAGTAAGAGTACCCAGCATTATCATAAATCCTGACAGTAATATTAACTGTGCATTTTGTCTGTCGGGTTCTTTTGTGTCAGATTGCCTCATTTTCAATCACATCCTCCAGAGTGTAAGTCTCAGGTCCAAAATATTATAAAAATCAGTATCGCTGGAAATGTCTGGAATAATTGATGCCTGGATTTTATCCCCGTCATGAATAACAATTTTTTTGCTTACAAATATCGCATTGTCGGAAGGGCGACCGTTCCAGAATATTCGTTTATTTATCCATTTATTATTGTTGTCAAAATAAAAAACTTCGAAATTGTAGGCTATCCCGTCAGTTAATAATACCGCATCAAATGTTTCACTAAGTTCAAGAACTGTTAAAGGATAGAGTGAAGACTGACCCCTAAACTCTACACCAGTCCAGTTAAGTAACGCTAGTTTAAGAGGTGAATATGTATCACCATCTGGTACATAGTCCAGTACGATCATCAGGTCATTACCCATTATTTCTATCTGTGTTTCCACCTGCTGATGAGATGATGAAGATGTCAATGGTGTCAGTGGTGATGCCTGAACAATGAATGAGATAAGAACTACCATCATGATGGCCGAAGCTGCTCCTTCCAGTGTGTACATTTGCCCGTCACAATTTTTCAACATACCGGATTTATGTGGAATCATTTACCACACCCTCACATGTAGAATTGCTATCGTATCATCAACATCCACATAAACCACACGTATGGTCTGGGCAACATTGGTGTGTTGTGGTGCTTGAGGTCCGTTATTTAACACAACCCCGCCAGTTCCATTCAGGTATAGTGAACCATCAGTATTGTAAAGTGACATGTTAATACTGTATAAATTCAAACCATTGTACAGGCCCCAGTCTTCTTGCATTGTCCTGTAACTGGATGGATCCATGAGGTTGTTAATGTATTCAGCCCTGTGAATAGATATAACATTTACATCTGATTGGCTGTTTGCAAGACCCTTGGTACTCTCGACCATGGTCCTGGTAACTCTATCTGATACTGACTTAATTTCATCCGAATTTGTCTGGAATGGGACAAACATATTGGTAAGTGTCTGGAAAAGGAAAATGAACGCCAACATGAATATGACAACGCCGGCAATAAAATCCAGACTTATCTGTCCAT
>JAKRWB010000421.1 GCA_022353185.1 ANME-2 cluster archaeon
ACCTTCCAGTCATACCCATAAAGGGAGGAAAAAACCTCCCTTACTATAGGCAATTCACTCGCTAAGAACTTCTCTGACAAACTGTCCTTCGCCGACCAGTTCAATGATGTTACCAAGTCGTTCCTTTCCAGGCTTTGTTCTGTATTTGACAAATGTGGAAGCAATCTTGTTGATTAGCGCAGGAATCTCTTCCTTTGTGCAGAATTCCTTCAAAAGAATACCGTTAGTTGGTTTTCTGGCATCATTTCCACCAATCCAGACTGAATAGCCGAGTTTATCTTCCACCGCAGCTTCATGCGGACATCCTCGCACACACCATCCGCAATTGCCGCACAGGTCTCTGTCAATCACAGCTTTTCCGCCTGAGATCGAAAGCGCATTGAACTTGCACAATTCAACACATCTCCCGCATCCGTTACATTTCTCAGCATCGATCTTTGGCTGCATTTGCCCTATAATACCTATATCATGACGGTGAGTTCTTACACAGTTGTTGGCACATCCTGCTATAGCGATCTTCATCTTATGGGGTGTGAGTTTCTGTGCGAACATAGGTGTCAATTCATTTGCAAAATCCTTAGTTTCAACAAGTCCTTCCGGACAATATGCATTACCCGGACAGGCAGAAACATAACCCATACCGATCGTCATGAGTCCGTTTCCATATACATCTGCCATTATGTCATCAATATCTTCGTTTTTGACACCCTGGATCTCAATGCTCTTACGATTTGTAAGCTCAAGTTTGCCATCACCGTACTTGTTTGACAGTTCTGCAACCTTTGCAAGATAAGCGTTATCTACAAGACCGGATTGTGTTTTGATCTTCACAAAGTTGGTACCTTTCACCTCAGTTCTTACACCCGGATAGTCACGCACCCAGTAACCTCTGACTGATCTTCCGTCTTCAAGCCGTCTCTTTAGTTCCGCTTTGAACCTGCGCAATTTAAGATCTGCGAACTCTTCTATCATACTGATATCCACTTCATCAGAGGTTTCAATATAACCTGCCTTTACGGCTGCATTAAGCAGTTCCAAGCCTTTGGCATTTCGTGCCATCAATGTTGTCCAGCCTTTAGAAGATCCCATATATCCTGCTGAGATATCGGCAACCTTGGCGACCGCGTCCCTGCATATGCGGCACCCATCTGATACACATCCTGCGATATCTTTTAGAGAAAATTCCGTTTCACCTTCATCTGTGAACACGATCATCTCATCAAGGTGTATTTCCAGTTTCCTGATTTTGTCCAGATCAATACCGGCATCTTTGAAGTAAGCAGACAGTTTCTCATTATTGAAGTTCTCCATACAGAACAAACCAATAGTGTATGCAATGTTTGGTATCTTTGCCTTTTCTCCGTCTTTCCCGACTTCAATTGGATGAACATTCAATCCGCCAAAGAACTGGGTTCTTCTTGTTCCGTAGGTGTGGCATGGAAGTCCTACCATTGCAACGTTTTTGAGGGTGTCAGTTGTTTCCCGAAGTGCAGCCATCACAGGAACTGTGGAATATTTTGCACCTGCGGTATCCAAAAGTGCGTCCTTGCTTGTTATGATATGTGAACTTGGTTTTGCCATTCCTGCAGTAGTTACTGCACCATCGATCAATCCGTTGTCAAAGCAGTATGTTAAAAGTGCTGTAACAGCACCACCATCCTGGGCCTTTTCACGTATTGTGGAATCTGTCGCCCTTGCGGCAACAATCTTTTCGTACTGTCCAATGAGTGATGGAGGTTTTGCCATAAAGTTGAATACGTTCATGGATAAGCGTGATGCATCTGTCATGACTCGCTGACACACATCCTTGCATGCACCTTCTCCGTTTCGGTAGCATTCCTCTTTCAACTTCGGACCGTTCTCATCAAACTCAATTATATCATATGGACACACTGCGGCACATGCACCGCAATATGTACACATTCCCGTATCTACTATCGCATCTTTCAAAAACCATTTTAATTCTTCTGCCATTTATTTTATCTCCTGTAAATTTACATGTTTTTAATCATGATTATTCATTTATGATTTGACATTCTGTGTACTGTATGCTATATAAATAATAACTGCAACCAAACCTGTCTTGATAAATATATTTTATGTTGATTCGGAAAAAAAAATGATTGGGGATTTATTCCCCAATCTCTTGAATCCTGTTTCTTATATCTTCCAATTTATGTTCCATGTTTTCGGCCATGTCTTTCAGTTCAGCAAGCTCTTGTTCTTTTGTAATTGTCTGAACCACTGGTGGTGGGTAACTATACGCACCGCGCTGCCAACCAGTTAAGCCTGTCGCATAGTACAAATTACGGCGACCCCGGCCTCCACCACGATAATAACCCCTATCGAGAATGGGATTCATATACCCAGGGACTGGATTCCGTGCACAATAACCTGCTGCCCTGCCTGTCCTCGGACCTAAACCTGAAGGTCCGGTTCTATCTCCTCCTGGCATTTATTTCACCTCCTTTTCAATATATAGGTAAGTATTACTTTCCTGTAGGCTTAGAAAATGCAGCGTTAGCGAACATTTTCTTGAGTGTTTAGATTCCATTTCTGATCTTACTCATGCCTGTGCTCACGGCAGGCATTCTCATCAGTAGCTTCACTTAACTGACCCTTCTGCCATGCAGCTATTGCATCCTGGACTGTTCCTGAAGCACCTACAAACACATCGATTCCATATTGTTCGAACATATTTACTGCCTTAGGACCAAGTCCTCCACAGAGCATAATATGGGCACCTGTTGGTGCTATATACTCAGGTGGAACCCCGGTACCTCCCATATGTTCGCTTATATTCGGAATCACTTCAACTGCATTTGTATCAATATCAACTACAGTATAAGTGGGTGCCCTGCCAAAATGCTGGGCTATCATATCATTCAAACCGCCATTCTCCATTGTTGGGACGCATACTTTCATTATTTATCCTCCGAAAAAAAAATCAATTATATTCCTACCATATTTGTTCCGCATTTTGGACATGCCTGATTGGCACACGGCTGTCCTGGCTGATGTGGGATGGTGTGTCCACAACCCGGACATTTGCACTCTTTTGGTGGCCCCATGCCCTGTCTTTGTCCACCTTTGCCCATTCCTCCCCCTCTTCCTCTTCCCTGACCTGCTGGCATTTATTTACCTCCTATTTTTTCAAAACGTCGAGTTTTTTCTTCATTTGAGCCAATTGTAGCTCGGTCTGTTTTAGTTCTTTTTCCAGTATCGAGATTTCCTGTTCTTTTGTTGTTGATGACTTTCCGGGTACATCCTTTGTACTTACACCAGCTACATGTTCCATCCCTTTACCTCGACCACCCATGCCGGCATGAGCACCAACTGTCGCACCCGCTGCTGATTGTAAACTACCGCTGTTGTACTGTTCTAAAGCCTGTCTGACTGTACCACTGGCACCGGTCATTGTTTCAATCCCGGCAGCTGAAAGTATTTCATAAGCATTGGGCCCCACATTTCCGGTTATTAGTGTATCAATTCCAATATTGACTATGGTTTGCGCAGCCTGTATTCCAGCCCCGCCAGAAGCCATTGCACTTTCATTTGGCATAGCTTCAAAATCCATCGTATTTGGATCAATAATTACAAAATTCTGGCATCTTCCAAATCTAGGGTCCAACTGGGAGTCTAAATTGTCTCCTGATGCCGTTATAGCTATTTTCATATTTCCTCCTATTTTATTT
>JAKRWB010000422.1 GCA_022353185.1 ANME-2 cluster archaeon
TATTTCAGCTTTACTGTCTAAACTTGGTCGGGCGCAGCATAGTGATTTAGTTTTAACAATATTTCTGGAAGTTTCAATTGTGGTGCTTTTCAGGTACTTTTCCGACAATCTCTATTAATAAAATTAGTATTTTTTCCTTCTGCTTATGATATTGGATTATAGAAACTTTCCTTGGCTATGAATTTGCTGTTCACAGATAAAACATGAAAATAGTTTTTCATACCAGCATAAATCTCCCATTCCGCAGTCACCATTATACCTCGTACAAATTGTAACAAAACCTGTATAGTGTATTTGGGATTATTTATCGATATTCTCGCCAAGTCTTCCATGCATTTTTGTTATTCTTGAATGGTAACTTGTGATTATCTTTAAAGGATAACAAGAATCCATAATTGGATTGCCATTTGATTTGATAGTTACTAAATGATTATTTATTTTGGTAATTTCACCTGCGTGAATTTTGTTATCGAAATTCCATAACACTTTCACTCTGTCGCCAATTGAAATTGTATTACCATTAGAATCTTTCATACATATTCCCCAATCTCCAAGCAATCTTTAGATTAAGCAATCATACAAATAAGTTATGATTTGAGAATATTAATAATTAGAATAGTCTGAAAGTCACCGTTATGCCCGTACAAATTGAAACATCTTCAGTATACCATTTTAAGCATTTCATGATTTTAAGATGCACCCAAAAACAAACTCATATTAGAGGTTGGGGTACAATCTGGGCGCACATAGTTAAAATGAGTTGAATGATATAAGAGTTTCTAAATTCTTGTATGACTGAATCTAAACTAAAAATTCAAGCAAATCTTTGCTCAACCGTGTCTCCATTCCCAACTTGGATACCACTTCTTCTTTGGATTTCCCTTCGTTTTTAAGTTCTTTAATCCTATCTAATATATGTGGCTTTATCTCATAGTATTCATTGATGTCCTTTCTATGACCCCATACATCTCCTTCAAGAAGTTCAATCCCCTGCATCTCAAGGAACATTAAAGTGGATTTGGATATCGTCTTCTTGTATGAACTTGGAATATGGAGAGCTTTCAATTTTGGACACGTTTTTATCAGTGTAAAAATATCTGTATTCGATGGTCTAAATGCTAAATGAACTATTTCTTCATTTTCAATTGTGGCAATCTCGTCTTTTGAACTTATTACTCTTATTTTCAAAATTATACACTCCGTAAATAATTATTATTATATTAAATATATAATCTTGTGTTAATGGACTAATAATATTTAAACCTTATCTCCGCTGAAATAGGGCATAGCATTATAATATTTTTATTTATGTACCCTCTAGCAAGCGGAAATATCATCAAATATTTCAATACATATTCCCTATGTACCGAATATGTAATTTGTGGTTAAAATGTGGTAATTTCAATATCTGTTAATCGGCATTATGTCGTTAGTAAGTGTTTCTTAATTTCATTAATATGTTTTGGGCGATAATTGTATGAAACATATGCCCTAAAGTGTCGGAGTTAAGGATTTAAAATTACCCGCAAAACTCTGGATGGTTAAACTCTCTTTCTCAACGCTGGTAGTCCTTGCATCCAGTCATACTCCAAGTTAAACAGCGTCATTATTGAAGGTATGGATGTTAACCAAGACAATAGACGCCCTACTGGAATCACTGTGTCTGCTGTGAATGACCGGATGAGTAAGCCAATTACATTAAACTGGTAATAAATAAAAAATTCATCGTAAAATTTCATGTTCAATATAAATTCATGGATTGCTGATAAATTGCTGGTTTGCTGGTATTGTTATACAAAACGTCTTATTACACTGTAGCATGGAGAAGCACATGAATACGATTAAGCAGGGAATCCTGATGGCAACAGCCGCATTTATAATTTTATTACCTGTTACCTACTTAATTGATGGAAAGATTAAATGGATAATAGCCTCTGGGGTTGCGAGCGGTCTTGTCTTTGGAAGCCTTGTGATGTATCTTTGGCATAGGGATGGGAAAAACAAAAGATGTGATTGAATTGTTAGCGACAAAAATTGGGACCAGTTTTTCAGACGGGCTTGAGCATTGAAGATCGAGTTTTAGAAAAACATGAGCTATTGGAAAACAATATTTAAATAGTTAAGTAGTATATTTGGCGAAAATAGTGAAAATCACTGGATTATGGAATAGTGCCATCACAGGCAAACACGTTGCCGGATCCCTGGAAGGGGCAGCTGCAACCATAGCAATCCCCAACGCCATGCGGCTCAGGGGCTGGGGTGATGTGATGGGAAACGGTGCTGTGGCCATAGGCGGTGGTATCGCTGTCAAGCAGATGGATGAGGGCGCAGGAGATACCTTCATGCTCACAA
>JAKRWB010000423.1 GCA_022353185.1 ANME-2 cluster archaeon
GTGTTTTCTGCCTTGAAAACCAAGATTTTACCATCGATATCATCGATTTGTTTATCTTTCAGCCATTCACTAGCATTACGAAAGTAATGATCGCAATAAAATATAAATATCGGGTAATCTTTATATACTTGAGCATTATTCAGAAATCCCTATAATAACACCATATAAATGAATTATTTATTATTTCGTTTATACTACTATTTTTGCATAATATCCGAATTTGCTCAGATATACATCACCCAAGCAGGACTATTTTATTTCTTCCTTTCTGCTATTCTCATTAACCAACCCGCACCAATCAATGCAGCAATTATCGTTGCGATAGCCATTTTAAACTCTTTAAATAAATCATAAATGGTGCATAAAATAGTGTCACATTTGTCTGGCTTTATTGTTATTATTCCAGTCAAATTATTATTTTCTTCATCAAGTTCTTTCATATTGTATTCTGGATCGACTACCAAAGTGACTAAATGATCACCTTTTATATTACTTGTGTCCCAATCTACATAAATTTTGTCTGAGGAGGAAACCGGTATAGAAGGCACCTTATTTGATGCAAATAAAATAAGTTCACCATTGTCATTGTAATAGAAGTCAATGCGAACATTCATTGCATCTATTTGGCCATCATTCCTAATATTTGCTGTTACCCTCACAGTATCCCCTTGAGTTGGTTTTGTTGGATTGAACGAAAGCGAAGTTGGAACTAAATCCGGTCTTGGATGAGTAGTAGCTTCCAGTTTAAGAGAATCCCAAAATAACCAATGCCCAGAATATGGAAGATTGGCATTTTCCAAGAGGATAATATTCTCTCCTGTTGTAGTATAATCTGTATCTATTGTTATGGATTGTTCTTCTGAGATATTATCACCAGAACCAAACTCATATTCACCAATTTCGATCAATTCTCCATTTGGAGGCTTAACTTTGATTTTCATGTTATAAGAAGGAACATTTTCTTTTTCATGAGTGGCATAGATTGTATCAAGGAATAATATCAAATCCATGTCTGCCTCTTTTTCAGATAAATTATAATGAATGTAAATCTTCGTAAATTCTCCATCGTTAATTTCTTTTGAAAAATTACTCCAATTATCCGAATTGATATAGTAATGTGAATTGAATGGCGTATCCTGGTCAAATTCATCATTAGCTGTGTTATTATGATCTGGTGGTGCCTCATTCACACCAATTTCCCAAATTAATTCAGAATTAGTTTCGCTTAGAGCTGATACTGTGCCAGATAGGAATAAACAAATAAGTATACATAGGCTTAAGATTGATCTCAAAAATCCTCACCACCCGCACTTGATGTTGCCATGCCCGAATTTGTAGCAAATATTAATGCCGTTGAAGCCATTAATCTTAACAACGAAAAACAATGGTATGTTAGAAAAATATCATTACAACTATGCTTATAATTCATAACAGATTACACCCACCTTTAAATTCAATCAAAAATAACATTCTGTAATCATAGATATAAACTTTTCGAATTAAATTTTATTCCGTGTAGTCCTGAAATTTTTTCCACCTTATAACTCACCTGTAATCCAATTTTGATTGAAAAAATCATTGGAGGAATTACAAAAATGGTAATGGAAGAGTTGATGCTTGTCAACCTTGAATCTACCGGACGCAAGCGTCGTAGAAAATAAAAAACCACTTGCAGATCCTCTTCCCAAAGCCGGTCCGCAGGTTAAGAGCCAATCCTGAATACATCGACAGGGCCAGGACCAGAAGCAAAGCCCTTGTAGGTGATCTCACAGGTAAACACGTTGCCAATTCCCTGGGAGGGGCAGCTGCAACCATAGCAATCCCCAACGCCATGCGGCTCAGGGGCTGGGGTGATGTGATGGGCAACGGTGCTGTGGCCATAGGCGGTGGTATCGCTGTCAAGCAGATGGATGAGGGCGCAGGAGATACCTTCATGCTCACAA
>JAKRWB010000424.1 GCA_022353185.1 ANME-2 cluster archaeon
GTTCATAGAAGGTGCTTTAAAACCTGCAGGAAATGAAAATCTCTGCCAGGGTGGATGTCATTAATCCTAATCGTTATACTCCGCAGCTTTGCTGCGGTTGGGACAGGCCATGGTCAATGCAACCTCAGTACCTGAACAGTATTCAAATTCCCTCCTACACATAAAAATTCGGCATCAATATAGTCTTTCATAAATTCTTTTGTAGGAGGGAATGCCCCTACAAGAAAGTGTTAATTTTGCGATCAGTAAAGCATGTGGGGGGAATTGCTGATCTGTTCAGGTCAGTAGCCTGAGACATGAGATACCCCACAGCTTTGCTGTGGGGAGCTTCATGTGCATCCTTAGAACACCATAAACCAGAATAACAATCGTGAAGTTAAAATAGGGGCGGAAAAGATTCGTGGGATGTTACAGCCCAGTGAGCAATTATCGAACTCACCGAAATTAGATAAATAGGTATATACCAAAATATTCTAATATACGTAATGTTACTATAAGGGATGATTATGTCAAACAATATTTTGAAGAATGTCATATTAAGGATGGATTTTTTGGGTGAAATTGACCGCTCTGATTCAATATTGGAAAACCTTAAGAAGGTTTTGTTGAATGATTTTCCTGAGTTTGAGATGAAAGAAATGGCATCTTTAGAAATGATTGCCGACCAAACTCAGAGAACCACAAAAGAGAAACGATTTAAAAGTTTTATTTTTCAAAATAAAGAAATAGATAATTCTATAACATTAGAGCCTGATGCAATTGTTTTTGATATTAAAAAATATAAAACATATAAAGAGTTCAAAGAAATTGTGCAGAAAGTATTTCAAAATTTGGAGGGGGAGAACTCTTCCGCGAAAGTATCCAGAATCGGACTTCGTTATATAAATCAAATAATTGTTAAACAAGGAAATCCGTTTGATTGGACTGGATTGATCAAAGAACCCCTTATTTGTAGCCGCCACTTTATTGAAGATATAGATGGAGTGAGAAGATTAATGGGAGTCTTGGAATTCAATACACCGGATTATTTTATTAGATTCCAATACGGTTGGTTCAATAGCGAATATCCGAATCCAATCGCGAGGAAAGAATTTTTACTTGATTATGATTGTTCCTCAACAAATGAAATAAATTTTTCCTCTGGTCTTATTAGTCAGATTGATATATTTCATGATGCAATTAAAGAGCTATTTAAAAAAAGCAAATTCGATGAATTAGATAAACTTTAAGAGGGTTAGAAGAATGCCTGATAATGAAATAGATTACTTTAACAATTTTAAAACTGTCGCATCTATTCAACCAAGACCTAATAAAAAAGAAGATACCCCTCCTCTCGACATTATTATCGATGATAAGAAATTCTTAAAAACACAAGTAAAAAGAAAAGTCTTGGGTTATGTTTCCAAATAAGATTGATTCGGCGTATATTGAACGCACAATTAAACGAATCTGTCAAGGGGACATACTCCGAGATGTAAGTATCATTGATTGGAATTACGAAAAAGAAATTATTGAGTTGGATTTGCCATATATTATTGTCATGACACAAGATTGCGATCTAGAGCGCGATTTCTATAATAGATCTCAAATAAATCCAAAAACACATGATAAATTCTTACAAAATATATTGGTAAGCCCAGCTTATGATGCAATGAAATTCAGAGATGGGCATCATTTAAAAAAATTTGAATTAACAATGGAGAATTGGAATTCAGATAATTATAAACGAATAAAAGATCAAAACAATGCGAGATTCCATTTTTTAGAATCGTGTCTAGAGTTGCAAGTACCAGAGCTAGTAATCGATTTTAAGCATTACTATACTATTCCAAGAGAGACCCTATATAAAATGTATGCAGACCATTATCTGGCTACTATCAATCAACTTTTTCGGGAGTGTTTATCACAACGCTTTGCTAGTTATTTAAGTAGAATTGGATTACCAGTCCTCGAAAAAAGAACAGATTCTAAAAGTACATTACCAACAGCTTCAACATCATAAGTTCTATATAGGCAGCATCTCCGCCCTCCTCTGTTTGTAAAAACCAGTATGATGAATAGCGATATTAATCCTCATGCACCCACACCGGGATGCTCCGCATCTTCCAGTGCGGAGTCCGTGAATATTAGGAAAAAAATGTTAATACATCCAAACCCTTCCAATTTTTCATTTTTATTCTTCTTTCAATAACTTTTCAAGCTCAGCCCTTCTTTCAGGAGAAAGTTTTTCCATAGCCTTTTGGGATTCCATGGAAAATTGCTTGATGAACAATGCTTGGAACATTGGCAATACTGATTGAGTCTGTTGCTTACTTTCATAATCTAACAGTGCAATCTCCCGCATGTTGGCAAGTTTTTCAGCGGTCATACTGCCCTGGCCCAGGCCCGGACAGTCCATATCCACCACAATATAATTCTTGCCATTA
>JAKRWB010000425.1 GCA_022353185.1 ANME-2 cluster archaeon
CATTGGTGATCGGTTAAGCCCTCCATATATCCATTAATCTCTTCCGATTAACATTGGGATCAAGCGCTTGACTTTGGAAAATTTCAAATAGACCCATAGGTTCTGTATCAATTCCTACATAATCGAGAATGTCATCCAGAAGCTCCAGTGATTTTTCTGCGAATATCGTTGCCCATCTTAAGTGAGTATATCTTGGTGCCTTTTCTAAATTAGCCGAATAAACCAGACGATATACACGTCTTGATACTATTAACGTTAATATGCTCACCCACAATAGAGCTTCTACCGCATGTGGATTTGATGTTGTTAGGTTATCAATCCCATATCTACTCTTCAGTTCTTTAAAAATCAGTTCTATTTCCCATCTTGCCGAATATAGCACTGCTATATCCTCAGCATTAAGTCGATCAGCGGGAATATTTGTGATATATACATGATATTTTTCATCTTCTATATTATAAATCGCAATCAATCGGAAGCATTTAACATCTTTACTTTGCTTTCCATTATATTTTCTACGTTTGAACACGATTTCTACTTCAACATCAATAACTTGCCTCTTGAGTTTATCTAAAATCTCTTTTAGTCTCATTCCTTTAATATCTATAGAACGTCCACGGCATACACTGTTAGTTTTTATAATTAGTGGATTAACTCCATTTTTCAGCCTGCTGATAAAGAACCCACCATTTTCATCAATACGAGCGAATGTATTGTGTTTATAAAATCCAAGGTCTATTAGCAATATACGATCCTTCACCCATTGGCCTATTCGAAGTGTTTTCACTTCACTGGTGCGCTCTCCATATAATGCTATTCTTTTTGGCCCATCAGCTACAGCACTAATAAGAAGACTTACCTTAACACCAGCGGCTACCTTTCTTGTTCTTGCAGCTGGCCATTTATCAGCCAATTTTTTATTTAATCGAATGATTGTGCTATCCTGAGTTAAGATGTCTTCGAAACTGGCCAGTTTATCTTTCAATTTTAGATTCGGTGTTTGCATAATGTTTTCCATGCCATGTAAGACACATGCATGAACAAATTTCACAAGTTTAGGTGTAAAACGATCTTGAAAACTGCTTCTACTGAGTTTGATTTTAGCCTTATTTTCATAAAGACGATGCAAACCTGCAAATGATCTATCGTGTTGCACTCCAAACCCAAAAGTTAGTGTCCAAAACATCACTAAAGGATTTATTATTCGATTTCGTATGATGAAACCAGTTTCTTTAGCGGTTTTTTCAAGGAATTCTGCAGAAAAAATGGTATTGAGCTCTTCTTCTATTACTGTTGGTTTTTCTGATTGATTTCTCTTTTTCGACATTCAGACCCCTCCGAATGAAGGAGATATCTATGCAAATATATTTAAAT
>JAKRWB010000426.1 GCA_022353185.1 ANME-2 cluster archaeon
GGCCGAATTCATTTATTTTTTTCTGGAGTTATGTGACAAAAATGGATGTTATTTACAGATGCTAGATTGACGCCATAGTACCGGGGTGCCTGTGCTGCCGCCGCCTAATTATATGGTGCAGTTCAATTCATGGTTGATAAATGTTGAGGGGCGGATTGATGGGTTTACGCTGGCGGATGCTGATAATGAGGTGCATCCGAATCCGATGTTCGGGCATGAAGCGCAGGTGTATAAGAGAACAAGAGAACCTGTTTATGACCCTATAGATTTTATGCCAGTTGGGTATAATACTCCATTGGATTTCAGTTTTACAACTGGGACTTTCATAATTGTACCACCAAATAAAATCATAGGAGACAAAGAAGGTGGTATGGTTGAAGATTCAGAAAAATATGGAGAAATATTGTCAAATTAAGGATGTGAAATATTGAAAATAGGGACTTTGATATTCTTATTAGTTATTTTAACAAATGTAAATTTAGTTGATGCTGAACCAATGGTAAATGATTATGGAATAGTTAATGCATGGTTTAATGGACAAGAGGCTATTGTTGAAAATTTTGAATTGAGAATTAACGAACCGTGTGAAATAAAAGTTGATGTTACTTCAAAAACAAATGGTCATGTAGCTATCTATTTAGATAGTCCACTGGTTACGAAATCCTATAAGGTCCTGTCAGGTCCAAGCGAAATGGATGAATGGATAAATATTTTAAATGTCGAACCTGAATGGAGTGAAACATACATTTGGACTATAACCCCTACTGGAGAATGGACAAATGGAAATGCGCCGATCAACATTTTTGTACAATTTACTAAAGCAGTTGGTGATAATGAAAAAATCGAATTCACCATCGCCAATCCCTACATCCTCGACGAGCAGTACTCCGGCCCCACCCCCACCGACCCCTCATCCACTGAACAGCCGCCATCCCAGGGGTCGCCCGGGTTCGGGGTGGTGGGTGCGCTGATGGGGATAATGCTGGCTGTTGGATACAGGTTTGGGAAGAGCTGAATTGCTGCCCGCCATCCACCACTTTCCTGCGCCCTCGTGATGCACTCCGACTGTCCGGCCATGAAGATGCTGTATGCGAGTGGGGCGGCGGGTTGTTTACAGCGGGGGGCTGGTTTCCATTATTTTTTAGACGCTGATTTACGCTGATTTACACAGATTAGATGTTGCGAATATTACCTAATTTATATATTTTAACAGCTATAGCGGCGCTCTACCGGCAACAGTCAGCGTATTAGCTACGGGGGTGGAATTAGATTGTCTTAAACCACAGAGGAATTGAATGGTTCTTTTCGTACTCTTCAGTTATAAATTTCCATGAATCCCCAGAGTTGGCTGCCACCCTGCCGCCCTGA
>JAKRWB010000427.1 GCA_022353185.1 ANME-2 cluster archaeon
ATATCGATCCTGTAAATCCGGTATAATAATTTTTAAATTACTCTTAGATTTGAAGTGGATACTTCATATCTAATGATTAATTGAATAATCGGCTATATAAATCTATGGCGTCAATCGGCCTTGGGACAAAAGAAACGAAAACTATATATTTAATGGATTGCTTAATTGTAAATTTGATAATTATATATTATTATATTAATTACGATTCATATATAAAATTAAGAGGTATTTTAATGAGGCATACAAGAGTTATTCTATTAATATTTGTAATAATTGCATTTTTAGTAAATCCTGTTTCCGCATTGTCTAAAGTTGCACCCTATGACCCGATTCCAATTCAGGAAGGTGCGAATGTGGGTGGTTATAGAGAATTCATAGCGACAGGACACGATTCCAGGATAAGACAAAATGGTGATATTAATGAAATAAGATTAGGTATAAAAGATTATGACAATATAGAGGTATTTTATTTTACTATCTGGAGACGAAATACTGAGGGTACTACTGAAAGTCCTTATGATAAGATTTATTCAACAGGAAATATACGGGGTTCGCTTATAAAAGTTTCAGATTGTATATATGAATATACATTCACTGTGCCATTAGAAGATGTTCAGGAAGGGGATTTTTATGGTTACGGGATAAAGACAACAAAGTCTGGAGATTATATTGATGCACTCTATGCATTTGAAAAGGGAAATACTGAAGACGATAGCTATCCTTACGGCCCAAATCATCAAACTTATTTCAAAAATTTAAGTGGGAGTTATCCTGAAGTACTTGATGGTTTCTACTGGGAAGATAATGCAGATGGTTACTCGGATGATGTTTTTGTGATTGAATGCTATATGGACAATCCATATATGATATTTATAGGTAATTCTATTATTGCTGGATTTGGATATCCAGACGAACATTATTCTTTCATTGAACCACAGCCTGTAACAGATCCAACGGGAACAATTTCATACCAATGGTCTAATCTTGATGGTGATAAATCATATCAAAACATGGGTATTAATGGAGATTATATAGACGAGATTGATTCTAGATTTGTTAAAGACGCGGTTGATTTAAATCCTCAGTATATTTTAATTGAAGGGGGTGTAAATGATATCAATCGTGGTTCTGACGCTGATTATGTAATGAATTACTGGGGTAATATGATAAATAAAACATATTATGCGGATCCACAAATAATTCCTGTTATTCTTTTAATATTGCCATATAATAATTATTACCTTGAACAACAATATAAGTTAGATAGAATTAATGCAGTGAATGCTGAACTAATAGAAATGGCAAAAGATTATCCGGGTTCAATTGTTGTCGATGCAAGAGATTATGTTGGTTTTCCAGATGATGATGGTTACTGGCGTATTGATCCTGATAAAACATCTGATGATTGGTTGCATTATAATAGAGTCGGTAATCAAGCGATCGCACAGGCCATATATGATGCTATGCATGCCAACGCAGGTTCAATCTCTGGTATTGTTTCATATAGCTATAACGGAAATCCCATTGGTGATGTGACGGT
>JAKRWB010000428.1 GCA_022353185.1 ANME-2 cluster archaeon
GACTTGTCATCGTTTTTTATATTTGAAAACTTCAACCAACTGTAAAACTAAGCTACCAACTTGAAACACAGGAAGAGCCTTAAATTAAATGATTTGTTGCTTTGAATCCTGTTTAATGGTTCGATTTAAACGCCCTATATTGAATAAGTAGGTAGTTTACCATTACCGGGCGGTTAAAGTGCCGTGGGCCTTATCTTGATAAGCCTATAACATGCTGTAAGTGCTAAAGGGGAACAGTAAACAAATTGCTTACATATCCCAGGGCAAAGCCCAAAGAAGCAAAGAGCAGGTCTTTGAAGATTAATTCTTTATTCACATCCAATCTCATTTTTTTCATTATTGATCAGAATACAACATATAGACAATTGCTGCAATTAGTAGCGCAGGGGATGAAAGAACACGTAGGAAAAATGTAACCATTTTCATTAGGATTTTTAAATTATTGGTTGATTCAATCCAATCACCCGATGTAGGCTGAAGTGGAATGATTGCATTTGAAGTTTCATTGAATATTAATTCAATATAATAAAAAACATTTAGTGAGATATTAAAAATACTCTCAATCAAAAGAATGAAGATGCTGAATATAATAAAAGAAAAAATTGCTGCATTCAATCGAATATTCAATTTATTTGCGCTCCCTTAAAGCTGGTAATCCTTGAGCGCTCATAATCCAATCATATTCTTTATCCGTGTTAATACTCAAGGCTGTGATTATCTCTGGTGGTATTGTAATCCTATACTGATTTTTATACTTTGATATCTTAACCATAATTAAACACTCCACTGTTTAGTATTAAAATTAGTATTGTTTTTAGGCTAAATAACCATTGCGGCGCATGATTATTTATCATTAAATGTATAAAATGTGTCCAACTATACACACTTTATGCCCAGATGTTTCATTTTATTGTAAATAGCGAGATTGACCAGCAGGGGAGTGAGACTTTCCACCATATATGATACTTCAAGGGGACCGGCTATCAAGGGTCTTAGTTTAGGGATATCCTCGACCAATTTGCAAACTACAAGGTTTGCTTCGTTATCATCACCACAGATGAAAACGTCCATGTTGAGTTCTTCATTGGTATTATAGAGCTTCTTTGCCGAAACATTATGGAAAGCAGAAACCAGCTTCACTCCTTTTGGAAGCATGCTTTGAATCTCCATAGCGGCAGAACCACATGCAGGTGGCGTATATTTGAAGAAATCTGCTTTTTCCATTGGCACCACAATAGAAATGACAATCTGTTCCTTCAAATTGGGTTTGATGGTTTCAATGATGGATACTACATGTTCATAAGGCACCGACAATACAATCACATCTGCTTCGTTTACTGCATCTGCATTGAGACATCCATAAAT
>JAKRWB010000429.1 GCA_022353185.1 ANME-2 cluster archaeon
TATTCCCAAGACTTTTTTGCAAAATTCTTGTTCGGACATACTTTTTATAAGATTATCTAAGTCATATAAAGTTATAATATGTGGATAATTTTTTTGGTATTCGGTAAAACGTGGTTCGGCGGTTTCTTTCCAACGCTGACGCATTGCTAAAACAGTGTTTATTATAGCTTCAACATGATTGTTTACCCATTGTTCTTGAATATCCTTTTTAGCAGTTTCCCCAATAGTCTCATTTTTGCCAGCTATAGCTGTGCCTCTAATATTTTCGATTTGCCACTTTATTAAATTAAATTTTTTGCTCATACTTCCTTCCGCATAATTTTAAACAGTTGAATTAGCTCAATCAGTAATTACTTTATCTCTGTGCGCCTAATTTTCAGGTTGAAGGAGGTTATTCTGGATTCTTATTGCCTCTGGGAGCATAAGAAAGAGCGTGGTTGCAGTCACCTATACCCCGGAATTAATTCCCAGGCCTGTAAATAATACTCTGCACCCTGATTTTTCATCTTGTCCGTCTGAAACACTATACTCCACACATCCACCTATAATCACATCCTATAAAATTCAACCCATTTTCATCAAAAAATCACTACAGACCACTTCCACCCCAACTTCCTCCCCACAATAATCAAAACCCATTTACCACACCACACGCCGATTACATATCATACCCCACTGCCCAGAGAACTCTGGACCCCTGCCCGCCCCTGACCCCAAAAACAAATCCGGCGGCGGCAAGGGACCCCCGGGAAGACCCGACTTTTTGCTAAAAAGACCCGGAACTCGTCAAATACCTGCAAATGATGCCGGTAACACCGGGCCGGGACCCGGGCACCTACGGCCCGGATAAGGACGGAGTGGACTAGGCCTTCGGGAGTTTTAATGAAACGGCAGTAAATGATTTTCAGGAAAAGAACCGGGATCAATAGGAACCTATCAGTCATTTGGGAGTTTAGTAAATTATAGAATGGCACTGGCTTAAAATTACTTATGTAAATTCCAGCCGCAAAGTGTGCGAAGAAGCCAAATCCCCCTATTCTTTCCAGAATCCCGGAATCAGCAGTAAAAGCATAGGAATATTTAGTGCATTGCAGTTACTGTTCGGGATATTGCTCAACCGGTGTTATTATGTCTGATGTTTGAAAGGGTCATTCGACGGATAAGTTTATTTGATTACAAATGTATACAAATGTAATATGATTGTTTCAAACGCTTCAACTTTAATACTCCTTGCAAAAGCAGGAGTTATACGTAAATTCCTTAATGAATTTGGGGAAATAACCATCCCTAAAGAAGTAGAACTGGAAATAACAGTAGGAGACACCTTTGATTCAATAATATTGAAAAAGGAAATCAAAGATAAACACATTATAGTAAAAGCAATCGAATCGAGTACTGCAAAAATCCTGAAAGAATTCAGAATGCATAAAGGTGAAGCAGAAGCATTTGTTTTGTATAATGAATGCAAAGCAAAAGCGATTTTAACGGATGATGGAGAATTGATAAAGCTGTGCAAATTGTTTGAAATTCCATTCATAAATGCTTTAGCCATCATAACGCAAATGTTTGAAAAAGGCAAAATATCACAGTCAGAAACCTGCGAATATTTACAAAAGTTGAATGATTACGGAAGATATTCAAATAAAATATATAATTACTTTAAACAGGAGGTGGATTGCCCTTGACACTATCCATACGGTATGAACCCACAAAAGACATAGACTTCATGACAAAATTGTTTAAAACAACTAAATCCAGTATGCTGCGGGAGTTAATAGACGAAGGCAGAAAAATGAAATCTATCGAGCTTTACAAGCAAGGCAAAATAAGCCTTGGTCTCGGAGCAAAAATAGCAAAACTTTCCATGTCAGAATATATTGACCTGTTGAAAGAATTCAACGTTCAAATAAATATCGATATAGACGACGCAAAAAAATCACTTCAATTTGCAAGGTCAATTCTTTAGTGTATGCACTTGCAGGTTCCAGATATACCTTTCATGTGAATAAAATAGAACATCAGCTAAAGATATTTACCATAATTAAGTACTCAAACACTACAAAGAATAATTCAAATCCCTCACTCCTTCCAGAACCCAGGTATCAGCAGCACCAGCACCGTAAAAATTTCAAGCCTACCGATCCACATATTGGCAATAAGCACCAGTTTTCCCACCACAGGTATGGTACTGAAATTAGACCACGGTCCCACCATTTCGAACCCTGGTCCGATATTACCCAACGTCACTATGGATGCCGAAGCTGCACTTAAGACATCAATGTTCAGCAGGCTCAGTATTAAAGTACTGGTCATGAACACCAGTATGTACAGGATAATGAACGAGAAGATACTACTCATAATATCCTCGGGCACTACCCGCTCACCCAACCGGATAGGGCGAACCATCTTTGGCTGGAGAGACTGGAACAGTTCTCGGTATGCGTATTTCAACATCAATAGCAGTCGCACAACCTTGATACCTCCGGCTGTAGAGCCTGCACAACCCCCTATGAACATAAGTATGAACAATATCATACGGGACGAATCCGGCCATGTGTTAAAATCATGGGTGGCATAACCTGTTGTGGTCAGAATAGACAGCACCTGGAATATCGCATACCTGAAAGATGTACCAATCCCTTCAAATGTCCCGGTCCTCCATAGTGTCCAGGTCAGCAATACTGACGCGGCAACCACAATAAAACTGTAGAACTTGAACTCACCGTCTTTAAGCAAACTTCTATGGTCCACATATATCAGCCTGTAATGCAGTGCAAAATTGGCACCTGCCACGAACATGAAAAATACAATAATCCCCTCGATAAGAGGACTGTTGAAAGCTGCAATGGAATCGGCCCTGGGTGAGAAACCGCCGCATGCCATGGTAGTGAAGGTGTGGGTCAGTCCATCATATACACCCATTCCGGCTGCCAGCAGTGCAATGAACTCAACCGCTGAAATAACCACATACACCATCCAGAGTATCTTGGCCGTCTCTTTGAGTCTGGGCTTGAGTTTATCCTCTGTGGGACCTGGCGCTTCTGCTTTGAATAACTGGCGGCCCGCTATTGCCAGTTTAGGCAGGATGGCCAGGAACAGCATGATAATACCCATACCGCCCAGCCACTGCATGAAGCAGCGCCAGAACAGCAAGGCCTTTGAATGGGACTCGATATCTGTCATAATGGTTGCGCCGGTGGTCGTAAAGCCAGACATGGACTCGAACAGGGCATCCACGGGGTGCATTCCGCTGAACAGGAATGGCAAAGCGCCAAACATTGCTGCAAACAACCAGGCAAAAGCCACTATACCAAAACTTTCGCGGTTCCTTAACTCATCAGTGCTGCGGTTGGTATATTCCAGCACAAGCCCTACTAACGTTGTGATTATGAATGAATCTACAAAGAACATGACAGATGGGAACTGTGTCGGATCCTGCCGGGAATAATAATATCCAACCAGTGCCGGGATAAGCATCAGGACCCCCAGGTACTTCAGAATAATTCCCAGGGTGTTAAGGACCACTTTAAATCTCATTGTATAACTCACTGTAAACGTAATTTATATAATGACGCCAAATGACGCCCCCCTTATTCCTAACTTGAAC
>JAKRWB010000430.1 GCA_022353185.1 ANME-2 cluster archaeon
ACAGCAGCGATGTGGATGTGGTAGTTGAAATGGCACCCGATATGTTTGCAAGGGCAAACCTCAAAGAAGAGCTGGAAACAATCCTCAGGGCAAAGGTCGATGTGGTACGTTACTGGCAGCGTATGAATCATTACCTGAAAAGACGCATTGACAGGGAGGCATATTATGTATGATGCAACATTGCTACTGGAAAAGTTAGAACAGATCGATGAGGCGTTAGCGGGAATCGAGTGGCACTTTCCCTGCATCAGTTCGCCCGACGATTTCATTGACAGTGAGAACGGGTTGGACCTGCTGGAAAAGATCACAATCACGCTGATATCCATCGCGGAAAATTTCAAAAAGATGGACAGAGATACCAAAGGGAAAAAACTTGCTCAACGCTATCCGGATGTTAACTGGTCTGGCATCAAAGGCGTGGGTGACATCCTCTCACGCGAGCCCTTCTATTTCGACGCTGAGGAGATTTTCCACATCTGTGCCAATGATATGCAGCCTTTGCGCACTGCTGTACAGGAAATGATAACGGAGTTGAAAAATGGCTATTCACCCTGATTTCCCCCCATCTCCTCACAGCATTCTAAATCCGGATATCCGCTGGTTTCCTGCCGACGAAGCGCTCAGGGAATCAAGCTATGATAAACTACTGCCCCCTCTTGTGCATGAACTGCGTAAAGAAGTCAAAGCATGGCGGGACAGCGGTTATGACGGTGCAAGCGACACAAGCAAAGCACTGCTCAACTGGTGGTTCAAAACAGAACACCTGCTACCAAAAGCCGATGGAACCACAGTTATTTTCCAATATTATTTCGCGCAACGAGAAGCAGTAGAGACGGTTATTTATCTCTATGACGTTGTAAAAGTAAAAGACAAATACGACCTTTTGCGCTATGATTCTTCAGAGGCCATATCTGCAAACATGTTTGACGAGGATTGGAGACGTTTTGTAATTAAAATGGCTACCGGCAGCGGAAAGACCAAAGTATTGAGTCTTATACTTGCATGGTGCTATTTCCATAAACTTTACGAGCCGGATTCGGAATTGGCCCGTAATTTTCTAATAATCGCCCCTAACATTATCGTATTGGATAGGCTTCGAACAGATTTTAATGGTCTGCGCATTTTTTCGCAAGACCCGGTATTACCTGACAACGGCTATGAAGGACAGAACTGGCAGGACGACTTTCAGTTGACACTGCATATTCAGGACGAGGTCAATATCACTCGCAAGACAGGGAATATCTTCCTGACAAATATTCACCGTGTGTATGCCAGCAATTACGTGGAACCAAGCTTTGAAGATGATGATCTGACAG
>JAKRWB010000431.1 GCA_022353185.1 ANME-2 cluster archaeon
TGGTTAAAGTATTTTGATTTTTCGGTTCACGTGTTTTTTTTTAAAAAGTAAACTGTTTATAGGGTGGCTGAATAGTAACATTTTTTTTAAAATTATCCACCATTTAGTATTTCATATTGTTATCCGAATATTTTTATCTTAAGAAGTATACATAATAATTGATTAGTTCATGAAGTTTGAATTCAGAAAAACAATTTTATTAATTTCCATTTCAATTTGCCTTATTTTGAATGTCAATGCTGTCACTACCTATGATAGTGACTGGACCCACAAAGAAGAGATCACTCTGGAATGGGGTGATAATTATTCCACTGGCAATTATTCTATTATTGCAGAGGATTTTAATAGACAGGCTGTTAAGTTGATACTGACGATCTACAAAAATAATGAGAAGATTTCTACTGAAATAATGTCGGCCAATGAAATCATAGAGATCAGTACAATCAAAATAACTGTCAATACCGTAGGTGGCTGTGAGGGTGAAACTGACACGCCATACGCAAAGCTGACGGTCCATACTATGGAACCTCCAGCTATCAATCTGATTGCAACCTATAATCTTACAAAGGAAGGACTGGGAAATATTTCAATAAATCTTGAAAATTCTGGTGGGATAAGATTTTCAAACATTACTTTGAACCTTGATTTACCTGAAGATTTTATCCTGTACAAGGATAACGAGAATAAATATCAGACCTCATTTGATTCAGTAAACCCGGAATCGAGTGATTATATATTAACAAGTATATTAGAAAACGTATCAGTAGGATCCAAAGAATCAAAGTGGGTTAAAGTCGAAGGTCCTGTCCTGCCGCAAGAGATCGAAATCCCTATACATATCAATGCTCAAGGATATGACCTGGATAACGCATTATTGAATGTATCCAGAGACATGAACCTCACTATCGAGCCATCAATAATTATGAGAAAGGCAACATTGAACAGATCTTTAGACACTGCAGAGGATTATTTCAATATAAACGACAGGTTCTATGTAATGATCACCATCAGCAATCTGGCCATTACTGAAGCTGATAATATCAAACTTAATGAATCTTTATTGAATTCAAATTTTGTATTAGATCCTGATTCTCCACTAGTCTGGACATTTAATTTACCAGGCCGACATTCCAGGTATTTTGTATATTATCTCAAGCCAGTTAGTCCGGGTGAAGTCAAAGTATCAACAACTAAGATAAGCAGAGAATACAAAGGACTTCTATATGAAAATTCAATTGACCCGACCACAGTTATGATTTATGGCCCGTATTTTAAGATTTCCAAAACATTGGATAAATATTCAATATCTCCCGGTGAGACGGTAACAGTAACGGTAGCGGCTGAAAATCAAGGTAACCATGCAGCTTTTCTTACATTATCTGATGAAATCCCATCCTTTTCTCAATTTGTAGATGGTTCATTGAATGATAGCGGCATGGTTTTAAAACCAGGGAAAACATTAGCAATAAATTATCAATTAACAATAGAGGAATTAGGAGATTTCCGTTTTCCTTCTGCAACCGGACAATATGCTGCAATGCATGATAATGGAATTGTTTACTCAACTAGGCCTATGATCCATGTATCGAAACCAACACCGACACCAACAATGACGCAGGCCATTGATACTACTCAAGATCATAATGAAAGTAATAATACCGGACAATCGGGTTCAAGTACCATTCCTGGATTTAGTGTTGTTACGAGTTTGGTGATTCTAATATTATTTTATTTTAATTCTAAAATGAAAAAATTTGAAAATTAATCACTTATTTTTCTTGATAATCTTTTCAAACTTCTGCAAAAGACGTTCTATTGATTTGAAGGGAATATTGACCTGCCCAGGTTTTTTCTCAGTAGTGATCTCTAAATCATCCGCCTTTTGTTTCATTTTGATTTCCGGTTTCCTGTTATCCTTTGAGATATACCAGGATATGAATTCTGTATATAGGATTATACCCAAAAGAGTAGACCAGATAAACAATAATATATGGAGATTGTTTATAATAACCATTCCATTCAGGAACTCTGCCTGTTCATAAGCTAAAAATCCAATACTTTTCTGCGGCATTATGACTAAAAGTGCAATGGGAAGAATTAACATTATTGCTGCCGCCAGATATGATGAAATGAAAAGCATTACCAGCAATATTAATACTAAAAATAATAAAAAAATTATAATAGATAATATTCCTGAATATTCTATATTTATTAGCTCATTTATAATTTCAATCATTTTTCACACTCTTACTATAGATTATCGCTCCAATTAAAATAATAATGCCTGCACATAGACTAAGTATTACAAGGTAGAATGATAATAAAAATGTTATTAAGTCCACTTTAGTGATTTCCGTATCGACATTAGTACCCAAATCAACTGGATCTGACCTGAAGGACCATGTATTGCCAGTTATATCCTGATACTCAATATCAGCTCCTGGAAGAGTTTTCATTCCTTCATAATATTGTATCGAATAATTTAATTCTCCAGATTCACCTACTTGCATGACATCAGTTAGAAAATCACTTCCTTCGATTATTGTGGTATCCTGTGGAAGATTATCATGCACTGTAACATTGGCAGGTCTATCTCCTGTATTTTGGATGTAATTGGAAATATAGACGATATCATCTCTAATTTCTGCTTTTTTATCAATTGAAATTATGGGACCATGGACAATGAATGACACCCCGGCAGAATAGATTGATTCATTGTTGAAATTAATCTCTGCCTGAGGAAGTGAATATTTTCCGGGCAAATCAGGGATTATATAATAATTGATATTTACATTCTCACCAGGTGGAATCGTTTTATTCCATTCCATCGAGGTTGAATTGTACAACCTGATATGGTCCGGAATATTATCGTTGATAATTAGCTCCTTATTCGAATCCCCAACATTGAAAACAGTCAGCTGCACCCGAGCTATATTGTCTGCTTTTCTGGAATCATCCTGGAATTCCAGTTCAGTCGGTTCCACTTCCTTAATTATTCCTGCACTGGAGGAAATATAAATATTTCGAAAAAAAGAATGCCCGGATGTTTTTCCGAAATAATCAGTAAGGTTAACATTTGCTGTTATCTTAATATTATAATCTTCATTGTTAGCTGATGGAACCATAATAAATTCAAATGTACTCGATTGGTTTGGTGCAATGTCATTTATCGTATGAGTTGAATTGATGATATTCATCTCAGGTTCTGTTCTTAACTCTACTTCTGCAAGGTTTATGGCCATATTTCCGGAATTCAGGAATTCAACTTGGCATATGATCTGCTCACCCGGCCTGTAAACATCATTATCAGTCTCTATAGTGCCGGTAATGCTCAAAGGTAATTTTTTAAAAAAACGAATATCAACATAACCATTACCATCAACATTTGGAACGAATATCTTGAAATCGTTACTGATCTCATTTTCTTTTCCAGCAGAATATATCTCTTCATTCACTTGATCGCTATTTTCATAAACGATAATATTGACAGAATTATTATTGAAGGAAGCTACATCAATACCATATTTATCACGTTGTATATAATCTCCCCATAAGGCATGGGCGGTCTCCAGCTCCTCCCAAACCCTTCTGAGCTCTTGCTTACTTATCGAAATAAGAGCCTTAGAGTTTTCGATTTTATGGACATTTATCCTGAGATTTTCGTACTGGCGCCATTCATCTTCATAATATTCAAATAATTCAAGGAAATTATCATCTTTGTAAACAGCCAGAAGTACCCTATCTTCATGAAATTCATGAACTTTAATAGAATAATGATCAAATTTTATACTCGCACCTTTTTCTATATTCCCTGATTCCTGGATGACCCAGACATTTTCATCTAATATCACAGATGCCGATGATGGTATGATGACAATACTCAACAGTATGTACGTAAAAAAAAGTTTAAGTATTGCATTTTTATGTACTAATGAATTAGGTAACATATATTTTTAAGGAAAACGTTCCAGTATTCTTTTTGTTTTTTTGACTTTACTATAATTATCAGTTGAAAATTTTATATAATCGGCAGCTATTACCCCTTTATCCGTAATTATGTAACCGCCGTGTTCCACTTTGTTAACCAGATTTTCCAGCTGAAAGATAGTTTTCATCTTACTGCCGATACTCCCTCGGTCTGCAACTTGATCAGTATATTCCCTTATCTGTGAAAATCTGGTAACTTCGTTCAATCCATTTTGTGCAAGGACTAAAATAATTAATCTGTAATGAATATCCCCAGGGCCACTATTTATTCCAAGAGATTGATAAAATTCGGCTACTTCCTGTTCGAATTTCACATCAATTTTTTTTTTTTCATTCCAATCCCTGCAGAAAAAGGTCTTACTTAATCATTATTTTTTTTAATATTATTTAAGACTGACTCTAATTTTTAATTCATTTGTATATCTATTCAATAATAGAAAAATTAGTGGTATATTTTGATTCAATTAACTTTGGTGGAAAATTTGCAAAATAACCAAGGACAACTCCCAAGAATATGAATATTTTAGATGCAATGATCATCTCACCAGTTTGGCTAATAGTAATTAAAAGGAGGAAACTATATACCACTGATATTGATAGGAGAGAAAAACATATTTTGTATTTCTGGAATGGAGATATGCGTCTTAAAAGAATAAGTGCCAACAATCCCAATATCATGCTTATAGGCACAATAAATAATCCTGATAGAAAAATAATGGTTCCAAGATCATTGTTGGATGAAACGATTAGACCGTAATTAGTATCTATTATATTTATTTGGTCCATTTGAAAGATAGTGAAAATGTAAAGGAAACTAAAAATAAGAAAAACACTTGATACGGCAGCTCCAATATATTTATTCCCTGATATAATGTAAATAATCAGGAAAACAATTGGTAAAGACACTAAAGTCAATGCAATTAGAGATAAAAAATATAATGGAATTTGCAGGTCAGAATTTCCCGAAAAACTATTGATGTGACTGACTGTATCGATAATAAAATAGACACCTATTATTCCCCAAAGTATCATTAAACCCATCTGAGTGGGTTTTGTGCTCCCATTACACTCGTAATATTTATTATATAGTGAGTGTAAGAAAATTAATGATACTAAAATTATAAGCAGATTAATGAGGACATTAAAAAACATCACATTTTGTATCATTTATTTCTCCCTCATCTTATATTTGCTAACATTTATAATATTTAAAGGTTTCTTATAATAAAACCACAGTAATATATGTCAGTATTTATATATTTTCTAACTCACTGTCAAACGTTTGAAATATTTAACCGCAAACTATATATGCATCTCATCATAATAATGATAATAACAAATGTTACCCTTTGGATAGCATAAATAAATCGAGGTGAAATAAAAATGCGGAAAAATATATTTTTCAGAAATGACCAAGGGCAGGTGGGTATTGGTACCCTTATCATATTCATCGCTATGGTCTTAGTGGCAGCAATTGCCGCAGCAGTCCTTATCCAGACATCAGGAGTATTGCAGCAAAAAGCACAATCGACAGGCACTGAAGCAATCCAGGAAGTCTCAGGAAATGTAGTTATTGAGACGGTAATTGGAACGAGAACCAACTCTACAGCACTAAATCTTGTACAATACGATCTTACCGTTAAAGTAGCAGCAGGTGCTGGGATGATTGATCTGGGACAAACGATAATTACTGTGAAAAATAAAGACAGTACTACTGCACTGTCCCATGGAACTATTGCGAATGCTACATGTTTCTCAACAGCAGAGATTCGAGATGCAGATGATTCTTATACATCAAGTACATTTGTGATAAACTCCGGCGATCTTGTAAAGATTAGCATTAATGCCACCGCAGCTGGTATAGAAACTGCACCCAGGGAAGATGTGTCGTTTACCTTGACACCTGAATCCGGAACTCCGGTAAGAATTGGTGTGACTACACCGAATTCCTATGGCATCCAAACAGTAGTATCACTGTTCCCAGTTGAAGTATAATTCAACTGGTCTTTTTTTTTAGAATATTGCATGCTAGATATTAAATGAAGTATATTAAAATGATTATTAAACTCACAATTTAAATCATTGCATCGTTTAAGAACATTTTATGGAGATAGGTAAATGGGTTTTGCCACATCTGTATCAGTAGCTATCATATTTATCGCTATAATAATCATATCAACTATCTCATATCCCATACTTATCAAATCTTTTGAAAATATACAGGACGCAAAGGATGATAGACATGACATCCAGATGGAACAGTTGAATACAGCAATAGAAATTACAATTTTGACTAAAATTAATCAGAATACTTTGCAAATAACAGTTTCCAATGAAGGAAAAACTACGCTCAATGCCAGTAGGTCCGGCATACTTGTAGATGGTACATATACAGATTATACCGTTTCTCCTTCAGGATTCTGGTTCCCCCAGAATGACGCCGTATTTACTGTTTCCACAGATACTAACAATAATCATGAATTGAAAGTTATCACTGAAAGAGGGATGTATGATACGGGTATATTTTTATCGTAGGAGTAGTAGGTATGGGCGCTGAGACATCTTCGACACACATGATATTTTTTATCGTAGCAATGATAATTGCTGCAGGTGTTGCTGGTGTGATATATACGAATGTTAACGCCATCGTGAATGCCTCTCATGCATCATCCAATACTCTCTCCCAACAGCTTAGAACAGATATTACTATCATCAATGACCCGGTTAATATACCACAGAGCAGTAATGTATACACTTTCTATGTACTAAATACAGGCAAATCCACACTTACAACAGAATTAGTCATCGTTCTCATTAATGGTGTTTATTTTCCTGAAGATGATATCCAAAAGTCAATTATTGGCGGTGGAAATACTACAACCTGGCGTCCGGAAGATGTCCTGAAAATCGATATTACATACCCAGGGATGCCAACTGGAGACAATAGTATCAATCTAATTGCTGAAAACGGTGTTTACGATTCATTTGAATTTACCATATGATATGAGTTATTATTATGTCAGTATTATCATTCGAAGTGGAAAGAGACGAATTCAACAGGCGTCTGGGAAATGGATTTCCTGATGGTTCAATAGCCTTCATTGAAGGAGACAACGGCAGCGGAAAAAGTTCTATATCCCAAAGGATAACGTACGGATTATTAGAAAACGGTTATACAGTAACTCTAATATCAACCCAGTTGACCACCAAAGGATTCATAAACCAGATGTACAGTCTTGATTATCCTGTGGCTTCACATCTTTTGAAGAACAATCTGCTATACATACCTGTCTTACCTTTAATAAAATCTTCAAAGAACCGTATTGATTTTATTGAAAGATTGATGAATGCAGAAGCTCTATTTAAAAAAAATGTCATCATTATTGATACCATATCAGCATTAATCAAACAGAGTGCTGATACCACAAAAGGTCTTGAACTCATTTCATTCTTGAAGAAAATAACCGGTATGGGGAAGACAGTTATTCTGACAGCAAACCTGAATGAACTGGATAATACCATCTATTCCCAGTTCATTTCTACCAGTGATATCTATTTCACGCTTAAGGTCAGGCCGCTGGGAAATGAGATCAAACGCACCATAATTGTCAACAAGTTCACTGGTGCACGAAGCCCGGTAGGCAGCATGGTGGGATTCAGGATAGAATCAAAAGTCGGTCTGGTCGTAGAGATCGCTTCAGTGGCATGAGGTAGAGATTTGAAAGAAGAACTAAGAATTGCATGTGAGAAGAACCCACATCTTCAACAGTACCTTGATAGCTTGCCGGAACAGGGCATATCTCCTCCTGATTTTGAAATACAACTATCCCGGAGTATGTCAGATATTGATTATCCGAATATTCTATATCCGGTCGGGGATCCCATTTTCATTCACATCCAGGGGGATGCGGAAAAAGGTATTGTGAAATATTTTACCATAGAACCATGGTTATCAGAATCGGAACTGGAAAAATATGACACGATCATGGATGCCATCCTCGAGAAAGCCCCTCAAGAACCAGTACCTGCAAATGAAGCCGAACTTGAGAAAATGATCATAAAGTTGCTGGACCAATCTATCACTATTAGTGAAAATGAGACTGAAGCAAAATCCTCATTTATTAAATCACTTATTAAAATAGAAGCTAAGGTGAAACTTACGCAACTGGAATATGATAAGATCTTATATTACATAAATCGAAATATTATAGGAAGCGGACCCATTGAACCTGTTATCCGTGATCCTTATCTGGAAGATATTCACAGTATTGGTGTAAACGGAGTCCATATCGTCCATAAGATATTTGATATGCTTCAAACCAACATTACATTCGGTTCCAAGAACCGGCTTGATGATTGGCTGCGCAGCATGAGTGAGCGCATAGGTCGTCCGGTAAGTGAATCCCATCCTATTTCAGATGGCGCACTTCCTGACGGTAGCAGGATAAATATTATTTACAGTGATGATGTTAGCAGGCGGGGTTCGAGCTTTACTATGCGTAAGTTCAGTGAAGTCCCTGTCAGTATTATCCAGCTTATTAATTGGGGCGCCCTTGATGTGAACATGGCAGCATACCTGTGGATGTGCATGGAAAATGGCCAGAGTATCTTTTTTAGCGGTGAGACCGCCAGCGGTAAGACCACTATGTTGAACGCCTGCCTGCCTTTCATAAACCGCAAACACAAAATATACAGTGCAGAAGATACGGCTGAAGTCCAGCCCCCTCACGCAGTGTGGCAGCAGCTCATTACCAGGGAACAGGGACCTCCCGAATCCCATGTGGATACCTTCACCTTATTAAAAGCTGCTTTACGGTCCAGGCCCAACTATATTATTGTGGGTGAGATAAGAGGCGCAGAAGGATCGGTAGCCTTTCAGGGAATGCAGACAGGACACCCGGTACTGGCCACATTCCATGCCAGTGCGGTCAAGAAGATGATACAGAGGCTTATCGGTGACCCCATCAATATACCGGTGACCTTTATTGATAACCTGAATGTGGCAATGATACTCCAGGCTGTATACAGGAAAGGCAAATTCCTGAGGCGCTGTATCAGTATTGAAGAGATCGAAGGTTACTACGAAGAAGCGGGCGGTGTGGTCACCAGGGCTGTATTCCAATGGGATGCAGGGACCGATAAACATCATTTCAGGGGTTTGAATAACAGTTTCATACTTGAGAGTAAGATCGCTGATAAGCTGGGATATGAGGATAAACGTGAGATCTATGAGGATGTCTTCCTCCGTGCTAAAATCCTGGCACGGATGCAGGAAGAAGAAATTGAGGATTACTATGAGGTCCTGAAGATCATCTGGGATTACCAGGAAAAAGGGATGGATGGTTTACCATTCCCGATATAGGTCATTCCTATGAACTCAAAAATACTCTTCCATGTAATGGGTGTATCCCAGAAAGATTACTTTATAAAATTTGTACTTCCCATAATGACAATGGGGATAGCATTTCCCATCCTTATTATTCTTATAGCACCTGATCTGGTCACAGGTAGTATTAAAACTGTAGTTTATATGATTCCTCTGTTTTTTTTATTCATAATATTGTTCTATCCCTATTCAGTTTATCAAAGTAAGAGGATTCAGATAGACCAGAATATGCATTACTATATCACGCATATGGGAGTACTTTCCACAAGCCAGATGTCCAGGAAAGAACTGCTAAAAAGGCTTTCAAATAACGAAGCCTATGAATACCTGGCAGAGGAAACAGGCAAGATTTACATGTTAATGGAAGATTGGGGTTTAAGCCTTGCCCAGTCGTGCAGGTTCATTGCAAGAAGGACCCCTTCGGAACTGTTTGCTGATTTCCTGGATAGATTCGCGCATGCAGTTGATGCAGGTGAACAGATCGAGGATTTCCTGCGTTCTGAGCAAAAGGTGGTTATGAACGATTTTGATACCATGTACAAAGCTGCTCTTAATTCCATAGATCTGATAAAAGAAACATTTACTTCAATGATCATGGCGTTAATATTCCTTGCTTCTTTTGCCATTATTATGCCGATATTAACAGGTATGGATGCAACAATGTTAATGGTGGGTTCAATAATCCTTTTTGCAGGAACTGAAGCTTTACTGGTCTATTTTGCAAAACTGAAGGTTCCCAAGGATATGATTTGGCACTCCCTGGATATTGTGACCAAGACCGATAGGCTGATAAAGATATCCTTTCCCATATCAATACTGTTGTGTATGCTCATATCAATACCAGTGATATTTATATTTGATTTGCCTATTACAATATCAATATCCATCATACTCACTCCGCTGATATTGACCGGGCAGATCGCACGCAGGGCAGAGAATAGTATCAAGCGTAAAGATAGCAATTTTGCATCATTCATACGTTCCCTGGGTAGCTCGGCAGGAGCGCGAGGAGGATTGATCAATGAATCACTGCGTCAATTGACATATCACGATTTCGGGCCCCTGACAAATGATGTAACAGAACTTTATAAAAGGATCGTTACCAGGGTGGACAAAATGAAATCATGGAACTACTTTGCCGCCGGAACGGGCAGCAATCTTATTGAACGGTTCGGGACGATTTTTGCTGAAGGTACACACATCGGAGGCAAGCCAGAGGTTATTGGTGAAATTATTGGTGACAACTTCATGCACATTGTATCACTTCGCAGGCTCAGGTATAACAGTTCATCAAGTCTTATAGGCATCTTGTATGGTTTAACGGCAGGTGTAGCATTTACAATGTTTTTGACCCTGTCTATTGTGGAAGTGCTGAATAACATATTCGTCGATGCAGCCATCCCGGAAGGTTTGGATGTTGGATTATTTATCGGTGCTGGTGGAATGGATGTGGCTCTATTGACGTCATTACTGATGGGTATGATGGTGCTCCATTCCCTGTTATGTTCTATGCTTATCAGGGTTGTGGATGGAGGACATTTCTTTAACATTTATACCCATTTTGTGGGTTTGTTATGGGTGTCATCAATTTGTGGTGAAATATCGTTAAATAGTGTAGTGCCTATTTTAGGCATAGCTTGATACAAAAAAAATGTAGAGGCAAAAATGGTATCCAAACAATTTACAACTTTAAGTATGCTGCTTCCGATAGCAATGATTATAGGAACTTCATTAACTATCTATGCATACCAGCACTCGAATGAACTCCTGGCAATTATGCTCTATTTTTTCGGATTCCTTGTAGTAATTATTCTCATTATATTAGCATTTCGCACATCGAAAAAAAGTAGGTAATTGAAAGGTATTATAGTTTTAAATAAGGTTCTGTATGATGTTTTACCTTATCCACATCTCTTTCGACCTTATTGAATGCCCCCATATCTATCTTTTTGCCATTTATTCGCTCAATGAACAGCAATGACTTTGTATGATCCTGGGGCATGAGTTTCCAGGTTGGCTTTTCGTCGTAATAATCAATACCGCCTGCATATGCCAGTATTTTATTGTTGACATTCTCACTTATCCAGCTAATTTCAGTATAATAATCAAGGACATCTATCAGGTTATTTCTGCCTACCTTTTCCATTAAAAATTCTACCCAGTTCAATATAATTATAAAAGTTTCTGATTTATTGTCCAAATTTTGCAGCAAAGGTGAATTACTGGATCTTTGTGGCACTTGAGTCTCATTAATTACAATGGGCGCCGAATCTGATATTTCCTGCGTTGGGTCAGCAGTAATTATATCCATTTGAGCTTTTTGAGATTCCAGTTTTGCAAATTTATCGCTGAATTCTTTCAATTTTTCTTCCAGTTCATTTCGAACATGCTGGAGAACTTCTTCACTAACATGTGAATCTGTCTGGTTCAAATTTGCAAAGTGTTCAAGACTGCCTTCCAGATTTTTCATCCGTTTTTCAATAGCATCGTACTTTTCGAGATTCATTGGCTTGTTCTCATTATCACCAACAAATGGATTGACTGTATTGGAAACAACTTCGTACAATGACAATAGTTCAAGAATATTTTCTTCCATTTTAGTGAAACGGTCACTATATTCCTCAATGCTCCGCTTTACAGTAGAAACAGAAATGTCCATTTTACTGAGCCTGTTCTCGACAGTCTTTATGGATTCCGCATTTGCATTGATAGTCTCGGCTTTCGAATCCAACATTTCACTGATCTTCTTTTCAGTCTCTTCCTGCATCTCTACAAGTTTTTCAGGATCAAAATTAAATTCTGAATTGATGGACTCACCATCCAGAGTATGGCCTGATGATCTGGAATTATCGATTTTCTTGATATTATCCAGTTTATTCACGATTGCATCTTTGTTTTTTAAACTGGAAAATCTGTTCTTTAATCCTGTAAACATTTTTTTCAACCCTTAATTCATATATAGGATTTAAGCTTCAATATATATAATATCTTCTGAATAGAAGTTTATATTACCGGTCAGATTAACTAAAATATATGATATTATACATTACATACAATTAGAAATTGACAATGTTCTCTCTGTCAATTATCACAGAATCATTGGGATGAATTATAATACCCATCTCAGTAATGCTATACGGATGTAACAGTTCGTCATGTTTTACACCTCTCATCTTCAATATCTCGATGGCACGTTCTTTATTCATTCCAGTCCTTATGACATGTAATTTGATAACACCTTCACACAGGTATTCTTCCACTGTGAAATCACCATCATTTCCCTTGATCTCACTTGATAATAACGTCGTACAATCAAGGTTTTCCAGATTTTTAATCATCTCCATTATAGTAAACCGCACCATCGATTCACTGGTAGAAATCTTCAGGGATGTGATGGAATCGATGAAAAGTCTTTTTGCACTAATCTCTTTTATCATGGATTGTACCTGGTTCATCATATTCTCAAGCATATATCCTTCTTCATCTACCTTTATTGTTGAAGACTGACTATCAGGTTTTATAAAATTCTTGAACTGCACCGGGTTTACCTGGACGATCCTCAACATATCCTCCCTGACAAACTTTTCCATATCCCACCCGAACCTCCACATGTTCCTGATAACACGTACTGGCGTCTCTTCCATTGTTACGTAGATGCCGGGCTGGTCCTGTTCGACGATGCCGCCCATAAGATACTGTATCCCGAAAGTGGTCTTGCCTGCACCGGGACCGCCGGTCACCAGGATCACATCATTCTCTACGAAACCGCCTTCGATCAGTTCATCAAATCCAGGTATTGAAGTTCTTGTTCTGCTCATTTTCTATTTAATCAACGTTTATTAAAATGCTCCAGCATTAAAAATTCATTTCTTTTTAATCTAGGAGATACTTTTCCATTAACAATATTATAATAATGTTCAGTTTATTTGTTAAAAAATCTTTCTATTGAATAATTGCTATGATTTAGAATATGATATAATTTGTACTGGATAATAAAGGCCTAAAGTGAAGCACCTATCCTGAATGCCTTCTCCATTTCCATCCTGTTTTTTTTGACCTCCCCCTTCTCGTAAGCCGTTGGCAGCAATACCTCTGCGATATCCACACCCAGGTAGTCCAGCGATAACCTGAACATCGCAACGACAGGTCCACAGGCGTCGGCTCCTTCGGCAGAAGGAATGACCAGCACCGCCCGTTTACCCTTCAGCATTCCGGTCTCACTATAAGGCAGCAGGCGGTCCATAAGCAATTTCATGGGACCTGACGGCCCGTACCAGTACAGGGGCGTGCCGAACAATATCACATCCGCACCTTCTATCGTTGGGTAGATGTCCCGCATATCGTCGTCCCTGGTACATATCTTGTCACCGTTCTTGCAGTTGCGGCAATCAATGCATGGCAGCAGGTTGAGGTCGTACAGGTAAAGTTTATCCCCCTGATGCCCGTTGGCCTTTGCACCGCTCAACACTGTATCTACCAGAATGTCGGTATTCCCCTCTTTCCTGGGGCTGCCCATTAATGCCAGTATTTTCATGCTCTCACATCTCCGAAATGTACTCACCGATACTCTTGATGGTCAGCTCGCCCCTGTTCATAGCTTCAATGGCATCAGACGCCGCCATTGCTGCCTGGATGGTGGTGATATACGGCACCCCGTAGTCCACTGCTGCCCTGCGTATCCGCCGCCCGTCCTTGCGTGTCATCTTGCCAGTGGGTGTGTTAATGACCAGACCTACCTCATCGGTACGCATCATGTCAATTACATTTGGACTGCCCTCATGCACTTTCTTTATTACCGTTACATCAATCCCCTTCCTTGAAAGGTATTGTGCGGTGCCGGTGGTTGCAATCAACTCCAGTCCCGCATCCGCCATCTTCCGGGCAACCTGCATCAGAGCAGGCTTATCCTGGTCCCTGATGGACATGAACACCTTCCCGTGCAGGGGCAGGGCATTGTCAGCTGCCATTTCTGCCTTGAAAAATGCCAGCCCGAAACTGTAATCCACACCCATGACCTCCCCGGTACTGCGCATCTCTGGGCCCAATAAGGGGTCGGCTCCCGGCAGTTTGTCAAAGGGTAACAGCACTTCCTTCACAGACACATTTTTGGGCACAGGTTCGTCCAGGAATCCCTGTTCCTTAAGCGATATGCCCATCATGGCTTTGGCTGCGATCTTGGCCATCGGCAGGCCCACAGCCTTGGATACGAAGGGAATGGTACGGCTGCTGCGGGGGTTCGCTTCCAGCACATACACCACCCGGTCCTTGTAAGCCATCTGGATGTTCAGGATGCCCTTAACCCGCAGTGCAAGAGCAATGCGCTTCACATAGTCCCTGACAGTATCCAGTACATAATTTCCAAGGGACTGTGGAGGTATCACGCAGGCCGAATCCCCGCTATGTATCCCGGCCTCCTCGATATGTTCCATAATGGCGCCGATAAGCACGTCCTCCCCGTCACATACCGCATCCACATCTATCTCTATTGAGTTTTCAAGGAAATCATCAATGAGTACCGGATGCTGGGGTGAGACCCGAACAGCTTCGCGCATATACCTGTTCAGGTCGGTCTCATCATACACTATCTCCATGGCCCGCCCGCCCAGCACATACGAAGGGCGTACCAGCACAGGATACCCTATACCGGCCGCTACCTCACGGGCCTGGCTTTCTGAAGTGGCATAACCCGCCTCAGGCTGTGGAATACCCATCTGTTGGAGCATTTTATTGAACAGTTCCCTGTTCTCGGCCAGGTCCATATCCCCTGGCGTGGTACCCAGGATAACGGTATCCAGGTCAGTCCTGCGCTGCAGTTCCCGCTCAAGGGGCAGTGCCAGGTTCACCGAGGTCTGGCCTCCGAACTGCACCATCACACCCCAGGGTATTTCCCGCTCGATAACGTTCATCACATCCTCAAGGGTCAGTGGTTCGAAGAACAATTTATCAGAAGTATCGTAATCGGTTGATACGGTTTCCGGGTTATTGTTGATGATATGGGTTTCGATACCCTCTTCCCGCAGTGCGGTAACCGCATGCACGGTACAGTAGTCGAACTCAATACCCTGCCCGATTCGGATAGGTCCCGCACCCAGTATCAACACTTTTTTGTTATCCGAAGGTTCGTCCTCGCACATCTCTTCATAGCATGAATAATAATACGGGGTCTCTGCAGCGAACTCGGCGGCACAGGTATCCACCATCTTGTAGGTGGTTGTTATTCCCATCCCACGGCGCATATCGTTAACCTCTTCCCTGGTTTTGCCAATGAGTTTGCCTATCTCCTCATCGGTGAAGCCCATTTGCTTGGCACGGCGCAGGTGTTCCTCAGATAATCCCGAGCGCAAGGTATCTTCCATTTGGATGATGTTGTGGATCTTTGTAAGGAAGAAGGGGTCGATAGAGGTGATATCTGAGATCTCATCAACGGTAAAGCCAATTCTCAGGGCATGGTAAATGGCAAATAACCGCTCATGTGTGGGGATGGTCAGCAGGTCAATGACTTCATCCCGGCTCCACTCTTTGAACCCAAAATACATATCCACATCAAGGCTGCGAATGGCCTTCTTCATGGCCTCTTCAATGGTGCGCCCGATGGCCATGACCTCGCCCGTGCTCTTCATGGCCGTGGTCAGGGTCTTGTCTGCGGTCACGAACTTGTCGAAAGGCCACCTGGGTATCTTTACAACTGTATAGTCCACAGTGGGTTCAAAGGATGCAGGTGTATTTTTGGTAACATCATTATGTATCTCGTCCAGGGTCATGCCGATAGCGATCTTGGCGGTCACCCTGGCTATTGGGTACCCTGTGGCCTTGCTGGCCAGTGCTGAGGAGCGGCTCACCCTGGGATTGACCTCCACTATCCTGTATTCCCCGTCCTTCACTGCGTACTGGATATTACATCCGCCTTCGATGCCAAGGCTCCTGATAATATTGATACTGGCGCTGCGCAGCATCTGGTGGTCCCGGTCGGACAGGGTCTGGCTGGGTGTGACCACGATACTCTCCCCGGTATGGATACCCATGGGGTCGATGTTCTCCATGTTGCAAATCACGATGCAAGTGTCATTGGAATCACGCATTACCTCATACTCGAACTCTTTCCAGCCCAATATGCCCTCCTCAATAAGCACCTGGTTGATACGGCTGCGCTTCAGGCCCAGTTCTGTGATTGAAATGAGTTCTTCCTTTGTTCTGGCAATCCCGCTGCCGGCCCCACCCAGTGTATATGCCGGTCTGATGACCAGGGGCAGGCCCAGTTTATCGATCAGTGCAACTGCATCATCGATAGTGTTCACGGCTTTGCTGCGGGGGACAGGCTCGCCGATGCGCTGCATGGCCTGCTTGAACAAGTCCCGGTCCTCGGTGTCTTGTATGGCTTTCAGGGGTGTGCCATAGAGTTTGACATTGTATTTCTCAAGTACACCCATTTCGGCTAGTTCACTAACTACGTTCAATCCGGTCTGCCCCCCCAGTCCCGCAATCACCCCATCCGGGCGCTCTCTCTCGATGATACGCTCCACTATCTCGGGTTTGATGGGTTCGATATACACTGCATCTGCCATTTCAGGGTCGGTCATGATAGTGGCCGGGTTGGAGTTGATAAGTACTACACTGATCCCTTCTTCCCTGAGGGACCGACATGCCTGGCTGCCACTGAAATCAAACTCTGCTGCCTGTCCTATCATGATGGGACCGCTGCCTATCAGCAATACTTTCTTGATATCCGGATTTCGGGGCATTATTTCATCCCCCGTTTAACAATAGTATCAAAGAACCATTTTTCAGTATCCCATGGGCCGGGGCTGGCCTCAGGATGGAACTGCACGCTCATGATATCCAGGTAGTCGTGGGCGATACCTTCCACGGTCTTGTCATTGACATTGATGTGCGTGATATGGGCCTCTGCCCCGTCCAGTGAATCGACATCCACTGCAAACCCGTGGTTCTGGGAGGTGATGTACACGGTGCCTTTTTCCAGGTCCTTCACAGGTTGGTTTGCCCCCCGGTGCCCGAACTTCAGTTTATAGGTACTGGCTCCAAGTGCCAGGGAAATTATTTGGTTGCCGAAACAGATGCCGTATATCGGGACCTGCCCCATCATGTTTTTCACAACATCAATGGCACTGGTTGCCTTTTCAGGGTCGCCAGGACCATTTGATACGAATACGGCATCAGGTTTTTGTTCAGTAATATAGTCAAGGGGAGTATTTGCAGGTACCACAGTGATGCCCACACCGCGCATAGCCAGGCTCTTTATCATATTGGTCTTTATCCCAAGGTCGATGACCACGAAATGGGGCTTGTCCTTCCCGGTTGATTCAATGTGATAGGGAGCGGGGCAGGTCACTTTATCTATCAGGTCGTGCTGGTCTGATATCTTCGGGTGCTGCCTTGCCAGGCGTACCGCTTCCTCGCCATCATCGCTGTCTGTGAGCAGGCATGCCCGCATGGCGCCGGTATCCCGAGTCTTGATGGTCAGCATCCTGGTATCCACACCTGCGATACCGGGCCTGCCTTCATCTTTGGCAAAATCAAAAATGGAGCGTTCGGATAGGTGGTGGGACGGGTGGTCGCACGCTTCCCTGACCACCAGTGCTTCTGCTTTCATGCCGTCTGACTGGAAGGTTTTGCCGCTAACGCCGTAATTGCCGATGAGGGGGTAGGTGAACATCAGTATCTGGCCCGCATAGGAAGGATCAGTGAGAGCCTCTTCGTATCCGGTATATTGAGTTGAAAAAACGAGTTCCCCGCAAACAGCAGCTTCGGCGGTACCAAAACCAATGCCCTTCACAATTGTGCCGTCTTCAAGTCCTAGTACTGCTTTCATACTAGGTGCTTCACATGGGAGGAATGAGATATATATGTTATCATAAGGAACTTGTTTACCTACTTGGTGGGAGCAGTATCTATAAACAGTCAAATCCTATTTCATCTTATTTATCTCTGAAGATATCATTTCAATTATATCCTCTTCTTCCTCCATTTCATTAGCCTTTTGAAGAGCAATTTCAAGCTGGGTGCGGCCTTCATCCTCTTTACCTGTTTTTACATAGAGGCATCCCAGACTAAAATTAGGTTCGAAATCTTCAGGGAACATTTCTATTACATCCAGGTAAATTTTTTCAGCACTATCATAGGATTTTTCTTTTTCCATTTGTTTTGCATTATCCAGCATATCGTAGAAATCGTATTCAACAAAATCTTCAGCAATATTGCAAAAAAAGTCTTCAAGTATCGAAGTATCCAATTCGTCATTTTTTACTTTTTCTAAAAGACCACTTATATCCTCTTTTGTAATTATGCCGTTATCGATCAATGTCAGATATAATAACGCTAAAGGCATCTCTAAAGACGGTTGATCCTCTTCTTCATTTAAATCAAAGTTTCTGGATAAGAAACTCGAAACTGCTATATTTACAAAATCGGAAAATGAAGCAAAATCGCCATCATCAACAAGATTGGTTA
>JAKRWB010000432.1 GCA_022353185.1 ANME-2 cluster archaeon
ATGGTGTGTTGATGGGACTAACTCCTCTGAAATGTAGAATTGTTTTTTAGTTTAATAGCCATTCAACAGGATTCAAAGCAACAAATCGTTTTGTTTAAATATACGAAGACTCTGTACTTTAGTACGGAGATAGTTATTGCAATATTACAATTCCGACCCCTCAACTTCGTTTAACTTCTTTTCGCTTTCACTCTGACAACCAAGAAGGACATTCATAACATTGTTATAAATACCATTTTAAGAGTATTACCTTTAAGTGAAATTATAGTAATTGGTAATAATAAAATATATTTTGGGAATAAAATGAGTGAAACAAAATATCTTACATTACAAAACATAGTAGATATCAATAATAAAATACATATAGAAGCATTAAAAGACGAAAAAATAAAATTTGGTGCAAATTCTGATAATGAAATAGAAAAGATTGAAAAATTGATTGAATGTACACCGAAAAATAAATCAATTATTGAAGTTGCTGCATATTATCTAAAAAATATAATTTTATTACAAGCATTTTCTGACGGCAATCATAGAACCGCTTTTTTATCAGTTTTATTCTTTTTTAGAAAAAATAATTATGCCTACACTTATAATTTGACATATGAATAACAAACTCAATTCCGAAACTATGTAGATAAAACATGTTCCGAAGTTTACGGATACTCCTACAGTGCAATGGACACAAATGTATTAAATGATGGTGAGGATAATAAAATATTTTTAATATGTTTAGATTTTATTAAAAAGGAATTATTCTAACATTACATCATACGATTCATAAAATAATTCTTCTATTAATTCTATATCTTTTTGTTCATCGATTTCTTCCATGAATATATATCTATATTTACAAGTATAAATATGTATTGTGGCAAATATATTTTTAAAATGAATATGCATCTGGCTTGTCACCCCATAAAAAGGGGTCGGTCATGATACCTCGGACTTGAGCGTAGCGAAGTCCGGGGTTCGTGACTTCGTGGATCGCGATGATTGATGACCGAGGTCGGGTTGGATATGTGATTGTAAGGGTTTTATGGTGTGGGTTGGCATAATGAAATATTCTTAATTTATCAGAAAAATATTCCTATATCGTAGAAACATAATATTCAGATAAAAAATATATATATATTCCAATAAAATTTCGGATACCACCTACAAAATTCAGGAGTTATAATAATTTCAATCGATAGATTCATAACATTACTCCCATATTTATATATATAATATTATAGGATTGTGAAGAATTAGTATGAACAAAGAATACACTATAGTCATTGAGCAAGATGAAGATGGTATATATGTAGCATCTGTACCAGAGCTTGAGGGATGCCATACACAGGCAAAAAATCTAGATATATTAGAGGAAAGGATAAAAGAAGCAATAGAACTTTATTTAGAAGTTGAATCGGACCTCATTAATGAAGTACCATTAGAATTCATTGGCATCCATAAAGTCAAGGTTGCTGTTTAAATGAATAAAATCAGTCCACTTCCTGCTAAAAAAGTCATAAAGGCACTTGAAAGAATAGGTTTTCAGCAGATTAGACAAAAAGGAAGTCATTTATTTATGCGGCATATTGATGGCCGGACTACAATTATCACTGTTCATCCAGGTGAGGATATTGGAAAAGGAATGGTAAGGAAAATAATAAAAGATGCGAAGTTAACCAGAGAGGAATGGCTTAAGCTGGTTTGAAGTATTTAAAAAAAATAATTTGGCGACAATCTCTTAACTAAATATACTATTACACACCCCACATTTATCATCGTATGCATCCCACTTCCCAACCTCCAATACGTGGATGCCTCGGACTTGTAGTCCTATGGTGGAGTGGTCGGCCCCCTCAATACACCCCGTAGATATTATAATTGCTACAATTACCACTATGGTTGATAAGCCAATTATGGTTTCCTTTTTCATATTTTCCATCCTTTTTTACATAAGAAGTTGCAGACAGCCAG
>JAKRWB010000433.1 GCA_022353185.1 ANME-2 cluster archaeon
GTTCTATTATTGACATCAATGGATCAGACTACGTTTTTCATCAGGCACCGCAAAGTTCGCAAAGAGCGCGAAGGATCCAAATGATGGGTATGATACCCACCCAATGTTGAAGAGAACCAAAAAAATCAAGATATGTTCAAGTTAAAAAGAAGATTTTAATGACCCAGTGGACTCAAATGATCATAGTATCAATTTTCCTGATTTTAATAATTGCATTGGTATCATCTGGCTGCTTAAAGAAAGAACACATCGAACCGGTCTACACCAATGAAACTCTTGGTGGAGCGCTGCCTGCTCCGACTTCTTCCGGGAATTCAGTAGAACTTTGCCTGAACAGCAGGGTATCCTACCATGACGGCTATAAAGGCCAGGCTTCTGATGAATGTTTGAGCAATGTCATCTGGGCTGCCGGACAGGCTCCAATCACAGGAGACCACCGGGATATTTATATCACAACCCCGTACGGGAAATATCTTTATAATCCGGACACCCACGCTCTTTCCAACAGGATATCGGGCCGTAGCGGTGATTCGGCTTTTATTTTAGATTATGACCGTGAACTTGATTTTGATGCCGGTGTTTCCTATATGTTTGCGTTGCTTGAGTCGGTGTCTTTATGGGATGGGACAAGTTCACAGCTTGCCAGCTGTCCGAAACAGGAAAGCCTCTATTTCGGGATAAGAGATGTGGAAGAACTAACTGACGAACTGGCTGTGACCTCATCCGACGGCTCTTTGCCGGATCCTAAAACGAATGGCGATAATTCGCTAGAAGATGTTATTGCTGATTTGAAGTATACTGATAATTTTACCAGTGAAGATATATCGCTGGAAGACCTGTCGCAGATACTGTGGGCAGGATATGGCGGCACGCCCCACATGACCTATAACGGGCGCGGTGGTTTGACGGTGCCATCGTGGTGCGCGGAATATTATCTGACCGATAATATTTATGTGGTGAAGCAGGACGGTGTGTTCAGGTATCACAACCGGAACCCCGGCAGTGATCTGACCACAAGGGACCACAGGCTTGAGTTGATAAAGGAGGGCGATGTGAGGGAGGAGCTGCGATCTGTTG
>JAKRWB010000434.1 GCA_022353185.1 ANME-2 cluster archaeon
AACATCAGGGCACACATTTTCTTGTGTGTTATCGGGATGATTTTCTACAGATATTTGGCATGGAAGTGTAAACATATTCCAATATCTAATCAATGTTACCATTTCCCAGGTCTGCCTTTGTAAAACCGAACTCCCCAGTAATCCCCACATTATCTGGCAATCCCCCAAAACCGGCACCCAATAACAGTTCGCCCAGCCTTTTATCCATCACCTTCTCGATTCCGATAATCGAAGTAGTCGGCCTGGGATTCACATCTATGACCCAGGGCTCATCACCCAGCACAATGTCCACACCCACGTATCCCCTGCAACCCAGCGCCAGAGCAGTACGCTTGGCAACTTCAAATATTTCATAATTCCTGCCGCAGTCGATACCCACGGTGCCGCCATCGTACATGATATCATTCCCGATTTTGACATTCTGCTCGTTTACGGTAAGGAACAGGACAGTATCTCCCACTACCAGGCTGGCACTCAGATGCTGTCCCTCGATAAACCTGGTTGCCACAAAGCCATCAGGTATCATGGTGGCGCAGGAATACCTGGTCATGGTGGTATCTTCTGAAGCACAGCCCCACCTTGGTTTTAGCACTATCCTGTCGCCCAGTGAAAATACATCCTGCCCACCGGTTATGATTGTATCCGGAACCTTTATTCCTTCTTTTTCCAGTATCCTGGTACATTGCAGTTTATCTGCACACGCCCTGACTGAACCGGAAGGACATCCCAGGTTTACAGTATTCTTCTCAACCAGTTCGGTCAGGTCGCCCAGCAGTTCATCAGGTGCCACCACCAGGCCGGCATCGCATTGTCTGGAGAGTTGCTCCACGGTCCGTTCAAAATTATCGGTCTTAACTGCGGTTCCTGAATGCAGTACGGTGCCGCTGGTGGGGTAGAGTACCCTGTGCCCTGAGGCGGTGAAACTCCTGACGAGGACGTCCAGCATGGCCCTGCCTTCCAGGAGTATGGTGCCGCCTTCGCCAGTGGCGACGGCGTATTCGGCTATCATTATATTCATGGAGAAAATAATAAGTGCTATTTAGTATTAATATTCCGTTTTGCGATTCCTTTTGGAAAAAACTAATCTTGCACCCCAATAATACCAACAGATAACAAAATTATTATACTCTCAACTTCAATAATAACATTAATGAACAACATCAAAAACATCCAGGCCACTATAACGAATCATGTCCAGATGGTAGGATACAGAGAGATTGTAGAAGCCTTTGGGAAGGAACGAGGTCTAAAAGGATTTGTTTTTAATGATGTTGATGGGTCAGTTAAAGTCATGGCTGGTGGACTGGAATCTGCTATATCAGGTTTTATTCAGGATTTGAAAGTAAAGCGGCCTGATACGAAAATAGAAACCATAGAAATCCAGGAAGATATTGCATTACCGTCCCCTTTTGGTAGGGTTGTATCTGATGATATACGGGAGATGAGTGAAAGGTTTGACACGGGTATTGGGATATTGGGTGAAATGAACATTAAACTCGGTAATCTCGATACAATGAGTGCTAAACTTGATATAACGAATAATTCAATAAATATGCTCGGGGACAAAATTGAAACATTACCTGAAAGAATCGCCGAAGCCATGAAAAAATAATGTTTTTTGGATTGTGTGAAAAGCACCGAATTTTTTTACTATGTCGCAGTTGACGAATAGTTTAATCAACATTAATGTTATCAAATACCGCAGGAATAACATGACAAAAAAGATACTTGTAACCAATGATGACGGTGTCTACGCTGCCGGGATAAAAGCTGCATACCAGTGTGTACATGACCTGGGCGATGTGACTGTCGTGGCACCGTC
>JAKRWB010000435.1 GCA_022353185.1 ANME-2 cluster archaeon
GCATTCTTTATACACAGCCATCGTTTTTTCTGCAATTTTTTCCAAATAATAGCTTTGAACAATTTTCACACAGTCTTCTTTCATATTTTCTCCTTGCTCTAAACATTTTATTAATAATTTTGCATATTCATCATAGTTTTCATTACTTCTTATTATATACCCTGTTTTGTTATTTACAACCTTGTACACATCCCCCACATCAGTTGATACTACCGGAATCCCACATGCCAGTGCTTCCAGTACAACAGTTGGCATGCCTTCATACATCGATGTTAAAGCAAACACATCTGCACAATTCATGATTTCGGGTATTCGAACATGTTCTATGGTATTTAAAATCACAACATCTTTGATATCCAATTTCTTAATTAAATTTTCAAGATTATGTTTTTCGCGGCCATCACCCACCAATACAAGTTTGGCATTGATAATCTCATTCTTGATCTCTTTGAACGCAGTTAAAAGTGTATCAAGTCTTTTTTCTTTTTCAAACCTGCCAACATATAATATTATCTTATCATTTATACTGAATCCATACTTTTGACGCATTTTGTTTTTATCCAAGGGTCGAAATAATTTCTCATCAAAGCCAACAGGTATAACTTTGAACTTATCTTTAAGCCATGGGTATTTTTGTAAATATTCATCCTTTATCTCATCACTCACTGCTATTACTGCATCTGTATGTTTCAAAGTGTATCTTTCAATTACGAGATAAATTGTTCCGACAAGCTTTCCTTTTTTATGGAAAATTCCTTTATTTGCTAACCCGTGTAATGTGCATACTTTAGGATTTTCCCGGAAAAATAATACAAATGGTAGCATTGTTTCAGGTCGCTGGATGTGGATAATAGATGATTTTGAAATTTTTAAAAAAGGTGTTTTCAACAATAAATTCAATAAAAATATATAACTTGAAACATTCGTTTTTTTTACAACTGGAATAAAATTTGCATACTCACTTGACTTTTCTATTTTTGAAATTCCAATTAAAGTAACGTTTATGGAATTAGATATAAAATTAATAAGATTCATTACATAATTTTGTATACCACCCGGTTTTGCGATGTTCGGATCAATAGCTGCTATAATAATCAATTCCATATAAAATCATCTCTGTCTAAAAAATCTTATGTCTAATTTGATGCAATTATTACAGTATCAATGTTGTTAACATCTAATTCAAAAATTTCAAATATTTTATTATCACTATTATATGGAAATCCACAATAATCATTTCTTTTTGTCAATCTTTCTTCTTGGATACAATATTTTATTAAACCATCTTCTAACAAGCATAATGATGCATTTTGTTCATCATGAACAC
>JAKRWB010000436.1 GCA_022353185.1 ANME-2 cluster archaeon
CGGCAACCTCCGCTCGGAGCAGACCCACGAATTCAAAGACTCGCCGCTGGGTATGATTCCGGTGGAGTGGGAGGTGAAATCGCTTGATCAGTTAACCACTCGAATCGTTGATGGAGTGCATCACACTCCAACCTATGTAGAATCTGGCATTCCGTTCATTGTTATCACTGATCTAACTGGGGGCTCTAGCATCAATTTTTCAAATACCCGTTTTGTCTCAGAAAGGAATCATCGGGAGTTCTCAAAGCGGGCAGATCCAAAATCAGGAGATGTTCTCGTAACAAAGGATGGCACATTAGGAGTAGCTCGAATCGTCCCGCCCGATTCGCCAGAGTTCAGTATTTTCGTTTCCGTGGCTATGCTCAGACCGAAGCAAAATGTCTGTCTCCCAGAGTTGATTTGGGCGTTCTTTGAAAGCGGCAGGTTCTTAGTTCAGTTAGGCGCGCTTTCAGCAGGCACCGGGTTGACGCACATACATTTGGAACATTTTCGCAGTTTTCTTCTTCGTTGTCCACCAATTGATGAACAACAACAGATATTTCGCATCATCAACAAGCAACAAGATTTGCTGAACAGAGCGGTGTCTGGACTTTACAAACTGAAAAAACAGAAAACCGCCCTCATGCAAGACCTGCTCACGGGCAAGAAGCGCGTCACCGCCTTATTGCATGACACGGAGGTTGTTCATGGTTAAGAAAAGGCATCCAGAGGGCATGAGATTGGCACGATTACTGATGGTATTGAGTAGTATTTCGCCGTTGTTCATCCTGTGGGGCATTCGCGGCAATAGCCTCGTGCCTGACAGTTACTTTTTACCGTTCTGCGGGACGATGGTCATTGTGCCGAATCTATTCCTGTGGCTACGCATACGCACTGCGCGCAAACTCAACGAAAAACGAGAGTTGATTGTGGGCACGGCGGAAGACCATCGCGACCATCTGCTGGTGTATCTCTTTGCCATACTGCTGCCATTCTACGCTGCCGACCTCGGAACGTACCGCGATCTTGCTGCAGCACTCGCCGCCGTCGGTTTCATCGTGTTTTTGTTCTGGCATCTTAATCTGCATTACATGAACCTACTCTTTGCGGTATTCGACTACCGCGTTTTCACGGTTAACCCGCCAGCAGATAACAATCCACTCACAAGTAAGGTTAGTCAAGTACTTATTACACGTCGCACCCTCGTTTTACCAGGTGAGCGCCTGGTTGTTTACGGTCTGAGCGACACAGTCAGCATGGAGGTATAGGAATGAATCTGAAATTTGATATCAGCAATGTTACGGTCACGGAATTTGGCGTAGGCCGGGACGATGGAAATGATCGGGATTTCGACCGCGTTACGGTAGATAAGAATGTGCAAGGGGCCTTACAGGAAATGGCAGGTGCTACGTGGGCAGCCATGCAGGCACAGACCAATGACCCACCCAGCTACGAGCCATCGGAAAAGCATGCGAGCATCGAATACACGCACTTGCCACTGAATGACAACATGTCCGAAGCGATGCGAAAGTTGCACGAAGCGAACAATCTGCCATCCGATTCGACTGCCTTGGCAGACACTGAAAAGGTTTTCTGCTACTTCGTACGTTTCACCGACTCACAAAAGCGGAAGCTTACCGCCGTGCGCCGGGCTACACAATTCAAGGGGGTGTTGAAAAGCCGACTTCTTCGCTTGGATACAAATGCCTTGAAGCTCATTAAAGATCGCGTTTTCAAACTGGACCACGACTTCGATATACTCATTGATTCGGAGAATGTTCATATTCTCCGTCCAAGCGGTTTTGAGTTCGTTGGGCAGCTTCAGGAAGCGATCATGGCGGCCGTGTCAACCAATGTGACAACGCTTAAAGCGGACCTCTCCTTTGTGGATTTTGATGTCATCGAAAAGTACGCCAGCAAGCACCCTCGCGCTGCTCGCTATCTCGCCTCGATTTGCTCTAAAAATGAAGTAGCAAACATTGACTGTGGTCGCCTGCAAAAACTGTGTGTTGCCACAGGAGTTGAGATTACAGAAACCAATGGAATGCTATCGCTGGAAGAAAAACACGTGATGGGCTTTCTCGAAGTGCTCGATCGGCGCCGATACGAAATCGAATTGGTAGCTGACACGCTTGAGCATTACCGGGCTGCAAGTCGCAGCAAGATTGATACGGGAGGCTAGGATGTTCAAGAGTCGTCATCTCGATGATATGCCTCGGCAACTATTCGTTAAAAGTTAGATATGAACAATGATCGAGAGATTTAAAGGACTGAGGGAAAGAAATGACCGAAAAAACACCCCCGCACATCAAACTCGACGAACACATCCACGTCGAAAAACCCCTGCATTCTTACCTAAACAAACCAGACTGGGACATAATCGCCCTCATGCAGGACCTGCTCACTGGCAAGGTGCGGGTTACCCCTCTGTTAACCGAATCGCAGGAGGCGAGCGCATGAGACTGTCTTTTGTCGAAATCAGGAACTTTAGAAAGCTGAAATCCTGCCGGGTGGAATTTTCCGATAAAGAAACACTTTTTGTGGGGGCAAACAATAGCGGTAAAACCTCTGCCATGGATGCATTGATACTGTTTCTCAAAAATAGCAGCCGCAAGATTGTTACAACTGACTTCACGCTATCGAATTGGATAGCGATCAATAAGATTGGGTCTAAATGGGTTGCCAGTGATGCGGATTGCTCCCTGAATCTGCCACTTGCATCGTGGGAGCCATATTTACCCTCGCTTGATGTTTGGCTGGATGTTGATGAAAACGATATTCACTATGTAAGCCACCTGATCCCTACCCTGGACTGGGAAGGTGGTCTGCTTGGCGTGCGCCTGATGCTGGAGCCAAAGAATATTGAGGAACTCTTCAAAGACTTCAAAGCCTCTTTTATTGCAGCACAGAAGGCTATAAACTCAACGTCTGGCAAGAGTGTAAAAACTGATGAAACGAAAAAACAGAAACTCTCGCTGTGGCCTCGATCTATGCGGGACTTTCTGGATAGGGAGCTACACAAGCATTTTAAGGTGAGGGCATACATTTTGGATCCGACAAAATGCAAGGACTGTGAAAAAGGTATAGCGCAGCCACAAGCGCTCCCGCCTGAAAGTGTGCCAATTGATAGAGAGCCTTTTGACGGTCTTTTCAAAATCGATATCATTAACGCACAGCGTGGATCTTTATACCTAGACATAGAAGGAAGCTCCAACAAGAGTTTTGGGAGCTTGTCGGCACAGCTTCGTCAATACTTCTCGCGACATTTAAACCCGTCAGTATTACCAGATGCCAGTGATATCGAGGCATTGATGGCTATTGAGAATGCAAGAACAGTATTCGACGAAAAGTTGAA
>JAKRWB010000031.1 GCA_022353185.1 ANME-2 cluster archaeon
ATGAGATTGATTAACCAGATGAGAGAATGCGGATTGTTGAAAAATTATACTGTGGAAAAATTACTTCTTGAGCTTGAGAAGATCAAAAAGATACAACTGGCAAATGAAGTTGTTGTTGTTACAGAAATTACGAAAAAGCAAAATGATATTCTGGTGGTACTTGGTTTATGCGCTTAAAAAAGCAGAAGTAAGGTTTGAATGATTCCGCCCTTCATTCATCCCTCCACTTTCCCGCCGCCCGTTATCATAACTGCGGCCGCCTCTCTCGCTGATCCCACACAGGCGGCAGAAATCCTTCCATTACATGCATTCTCCTTCTCAGAACTTCAATCAGAATCTCCTCCTATAACCTGCATAGATAGCACCGGCAGCCAGCAGCACGATCAGCAGTCCCATGATATCAGACCCTGAGAACGACATCGGCCCCGTATCCGCTGACTGAGTGCTTTCATCCTGCATCTCATATCCTTCCACGTAATCACCCACACCTTTACCACTGGCAGCACGTTGTGTGGCCTCATCCATCATCCTGCGATACATATCGGCATCCTGTTCACTGACACCGGCAACAGAGAGCAGACCCTGCACATATTCGTCCAGTAAGGGGTTCCCGCAGGTGTGGTGGCAGCAGGTGACGCCGTTCTCGACTACGGATTCCACATATTCTTTCACCAAACTCTGGATAACCTCATCAGATGCATCCCAGTATCCTTTCCTTGTGGTTTCGAGCATCCGTGCAGTCATGGACTGGTATGCATAGGGGTTACTTGTATTGAAGAATTCTTTTGTACCAAGATCGTACTTGTCATTGACGTAGATGTTGTAGATCTCATCCCAATCAGAATCCGTAACCATTTCAGGTGTCATGACATCCCAGCCCCACATATTCTCGGTGAACTTCGCGAATTCCCTTGCACCGGCGTAATCGTATTCCATCATTCCTGATGTCCATTTTGGATTGAAGTACCGTGCACGCAGCTCTGTCCTGAACGCCTCGTTCAGTGTGATAACCTGGGGATTATCCACACTCTCCAGGTTGGCTACATACATCTCGGGTTTCTCTCCTGTCAGCGACCGCACTGCGAGTCCAATCCCTCCGAGATACTGGTAGAAGTCATCGTTATCGATGACTCCGAACAGGTTAGAAGAGTCACTATGTACAGCTGCATCAACATCCCTCAGGTTCATCCTGAACACATCCTCATAGCTTTCACCCCACATGTCCCGCCCATAAATGCTGGACATGCGTGACATATACAACTCAGCAAGTTTATCATCACTGTCCCATGTCTCACTCGCAGTCACCGCACCCGGAAGTCCGGTACCGTATGAACCAGGTGATTC
>JAKRWB010000437.1 GCA_022353185.1 ANME-2 cluster archaeon
AAACTCCAACCAAACCAGAGGTACACCAAAATGCCAATAATAACAATAGACGGAACCCACTTTACAAAAGAACAGAAAAAAGACCTGATCGAATCCTTCACCCGCGAAGCCGCCAGGATTACAAACATCCCCACACAGGCCTTTGTCGTAAAAATAAATGAAGATTCCCCTGATAACTGGGGCGTTGGCGGCGAACTGCTTTCCGAGTTGATGGTAAAAGGCCGGTAATGAACACATTTCGAAACCTTCTTATTGCAGCAAGCAATAGAACCCAATAGTAATATTAATGAATTAATGAGGATATCCAAATGGCAAAGCAAGATAAGAAATTGGTGTTGATGGAAGAAAGTTGCATTGGTTGTGGTATCTGCACCACCGTATGTCCTACAAATCTAAAGAAAGAAAAGGACATAAACTTTGATGTGGACACTGAGCCCAGGGCAATTGCCGTATCAAACGGGAAGGCTTTTATCGATTATAACGAGTGTGTAGCTTGCGGAATATGTGCAAAGACATGTCCGGGCGATTCACTGACCATTGAAGTCCTGGCATAACAGCACTTCATTAAAGTAAACAGGGTATCATACCCTGCACTTTTTTTTTTATTTAAATACACCCGAGTTTCATCTGGATGTCGCAAACATCAATCATCGATAATTTTTTTAATCAATGCTGACATAGTGTCTTCCCACTGGTAGGTCACATGCGCATACTACACACATCGGACTGGCATATAGGCCAGAAGATATACGATCAGAACAGACTTGACGAACATGAACAGTTCCTGGACTGGCTGCTGGATATCATAATTGAAAAAAAGGTTGACATACTACTGGTCTGCGGGGACGTCTTCGATTCATCAGTACCCCCAGCCGGAGCTGCTGACCTGTATTACCGATTCCTGTTCGACCTTTACCAAAAAACAAAGGCACACGCCGTGATAATTGCCGGCAACCACGACTCGGCTGTGCGACTGGCCGCACCCCGTGAGTTCCTGCAAATGGGCCGCATACACGTGGTGGGCGGCATCAGAGAGTCGGCCAGGGAATGCGTGGTGCGCCTGGATGTAGATGGCACATCTGCTGCCATTGCCGCCGTACCCTACCTGAACGAAGGCGACATCCTGCCCCATGTATCACTGGAAGGTGAAGTGGAGCGGTCCATGCGCTACCGGGAAGCCGTGAAAAGAGTATATGAAGAATGCCTGTCCATCATGAACACAGATGTCAAAGTGCTAATGGGCCACTACTTCATCCAGGGCGGCACTACCAGCGACTCTGAAAGACTGGTGCAAGTAGGCGGCATCAACCCGGTCAGGACCACCGACCTGCCCCATGCGGACTATATCGCACTGGGCCACCTGCACCGCCCCCAGCACATCCATGGAACCGGCTGCCCGGTGGTGTATTCAGGCTCACCACTTCCCCTGAGTTTCAAGGAAGCCGAATACGACAAAAAGATATTTTTGATAGATGTTAAGGATGAATGCAAAATTGAGGAGGTCACTGTACCCGTGTTCAGGGAACTGGTGCGCCTTGAGGGAAGTCTTGATGACCTCATGACAAGGGCCAATTTCGAGGACTGGAAGGACAAATATATCGAGGTTAAGGTGAATCTGGACGGGCCCGCCATCGGGACAGGGGATGCCCTGCGCCAGGCATTTGCCAACAGAGGCGGAAAGGTGCTGGTCGTGGAGTCAGTGCTGCCTGATATGAAGGGCGACCCCATATCATCGGAGGACATCAAAACAAAATCCGCTGACGAAATTTTCAGCGATTATTATAAGTACACTAATGGCGAGAACGCATCACCCGAAGAACTGGACGAACTGCTAACCACCTTCAATGAACTGATGGAATTCACACTTAAAGATGAGACAAAGGAGGGTGAAACTTGAAACTCCTCTCACTGCGCCTCAGGAACATCAACAGCTTCAGGACCGATATCCACCTGGACTTCACGCAAGAACCGCTGTGTTCTACATCCCTGTTCGCCATCACCGGCCCCACCGGCTCAGGCAAGACCACGCTGCTGGATGCCATATCAGTGGCCATGTACAACCGGACGCCGCGTCTGAATGGGAGCGGTACGAGCAATCCTGTCAATCTTTTAAGCCAGGGAGCAGATGAAGGAGCGGCAGAGGTAATTTTCAAGGCTGGTGGTATGGAATACCTGGCTAAGTGGCGTGCTAAGCGCAATAGGAAAGGCGATATCAAAACCGAAGTAGAACTACTCAATGCAGTTACCGGGGAACTCATCACCAATCGCAGGAGGGGAAAAGGCAGTCATGACCTATCTGACATGTCTGTTGAGGAGGTCGTCACCGATATACTGGGCATGGATTTTAATGCATTCAAACGTTCCATCCTGCTGGCGCAGGGCGATTTTGCAGCATTCCTGAAAGCCAGTGCCGATGAGAGGAGACAGATCCTTGAAGCCACTACCGGTTTGGGGCTGTTCGATCTGTTGAAGAAGAACCTGAAACTACAACTTGACAATGCCAGGATTGAGTATGAACTGGCCGGAGCCGGTATGGAGAAAATCCCGGAGGTGAGCCTCGAGGACATCCAGGTTGCCAAGGGAGAACTGTCCGGACTTGAGAGCGAACTGCAACAGCTCAACGAATCAAGAACTGCCGTTGAAAAAGAAAAGGCCCAAGAGCAGCGGCGTGAGGATGCCCACAATAAACTAAAAGAGAACATGCAGCGCCAGCAAGACCTCCTGTCCATGAAGCAGGAGATAGATGCTCTCCAGCAGGAGATGGAGCAGGCACAGCAGGCTGCAGATATTCGTTCAGAGATGAAAGCATATCAGACTGAAAAAAAGCGACTTGAAGATCTGGAGACCGCACTTGAAAAGGGAAGAATTGAACAGGATAAGGCACAGCAAGGGTGCAGTGAAGCGAAATCAAAATATGATACTGCATCCCTTGAATTTGAAAAGTTCAGGGAGGAAGCCGGGCAGAAAAGAGTGACCTATAACGAGGCCGCAATACTTGATACCAGTGGACAAAAGCAACTTGATGAGGCTGGTAAACGCCAGCAGGAAGGCGATAGCCTGAATGCAAAACTGAACCAACTGAAAGGTCTTATCAAACAAAAGAGTGATGAGATTTCTGCACTTGAAGCACAGCTTGCCAATGACCGTGAGTACCTTAAGCACAATCCACTGCCCGCCGATGCTGATGACCTGTTGACACATGCTTCGCAGATTGCGGCCCAACTGGGTGAAATGGCGAAGGCGCTCGGGCAGAAGCGGGAATCGCTGGACAGGGAAAATAGTGAACACAAGGCAAAGACCGCTGAACTTGAAGGGGTCGTGAAAGAAGGGACAACACTTGATGCCAGGAAAGTCGATATCCTCACCCGGCTGGATGCTGAAGAGAAAGCACTGGAACCCCTGACCATTGAAGGGAATGAACATTACTGGCGTACTATCAGTTTGGCATGGGATGAAGTAAGGGATGCAGGTGGCCGGTTCCTTGAGTCGTATGACAGGCTTAGCGCCACATTTGACGGTACGTTCTCAACACCTGCCATCAAGGAATTCAATGAAACCCTGCATTCATTCAAACACAGGATTGAACTAAAAAACCAGCAGCTTCTGACCGCAGAGGAAAAGGTCAAACGCTGCCAGGCCGAGGAAAAAGCAGTGGCTGCCGCCAACCAGGCCATTATTTTGCGAAGAGAACATCTTACAGCCGGTGAGCCGTGCCCGGTATGTGGTTCAATTGAGCATCCGGATGCGGGTAAACTCGAACCGGAGAGGGTTGGTTCAATCGACGAAGCACGAGGGAATGTGGGAATCGCTGAGGCAGAACTGGAAACAGTAAGGAAGGAGAAAGATTCAGCAGTTCATGAACTCACAGGTCTTGCCAGGGACAGGGTGAAGGAATGTGATGAGCGTTTATCTGTCATTGAAATCCTGATAAAAGAAAAAGAATCTGCCCAAAATGAGATGAAACTTATAGAACAGCAGATTCGGACAAACAGTAATAATATCGATACCCTGAACAGGCAGATTGAAAGTACCGTGCAGAAAATACAGGAAACCTCTGCTGAAATTCAGACAATGGAAAAGGACATTGCTAAAAGCAATGAGCAGTTCCTGTTAATCATACCTCCGGCGTTTTCTGGTGAACCGCCCACATCAGCTCTTGAGAAATTTAAACATCATATCTCAGATGCCAGGTTGCGCATAAAGCATCAGGAACAAAACGAGGGAAAGGTCGCAGAACTTAACACTTCAGTATTTGAAAACACCAAGCGTCTTGAAGAGGATACTGTACGCTACAACAGCCTGCTGGAAACCGTTGCAGGATACAGGGATGAGGGTGGGAAGTTGATGGAGCAGGTCAAGGAAATGACAGGTGGTATGGGAGTGGATGCCGCACGTTCGGCACTGGAGGCCAGCCTTAAGGAAAAGGAGGAGCTGCGCAATGCCATACTGGATAATTACAGGCTGGCAGAAACCCAATTAACAGATATTACAGCCAGGCAAAAAGGGCAGGAAGCCGATCTGGACAGGACACGCAATGTTCTTGAAACCGCAAAGTCCGCTTACATGCAGGCACTTGAAGATGCGGGCTTTGAATCAGCGGTGGCGCACCTGGCATGCTTCAGGGAGGTGGCATGGCTGGACAAGAATAAACGGGTGCTCCAGAAGTATGGAAATGATGTCAATACTGTAGAAGAGAATATAAAAGCACATGAATCGGTCTTTGCCGAAAAGCCATTCAATGCCGATGACCTGCCGCATATCTTTAAGCGGGAGAAGGAAATCATTACCTTTATCGAAGAGAAGAACTCAAAAAAAGGGGAACTGAACAAAACCATTGCATACCTGACCGAGAACCTGGAAAAGAGGCAGGAGCAGGAAAAGAAAATGGAAGGCACAATGCAGGAGATGGAGCGCTGGCAGAAACTCTCCATTGTTATGCCTGCCAACAGCCTGAGAGACTTTGCATTGCAGACGATGTTCGACCTGCTTATCAGGTTCGCTAACCAACAATTATCAAAGATAACTTCCAGGTACGCCCTCAGGGCAGTGGATATGAAGGATATGGTGGTGCTTGACCTGTGGAACGCGGGTGAGGAGCGGCCTGTCGAGACGCTGTCCGGCGGCGAATCCTTCCTGGTTAGCCTGTCGCTGGCACTGGCACTCTCAGAACTGAGCAGCGGTCGCTCCAGACTGGAATCCCTGTTCCTGGATGAGGGTTTCGGCACACTGGACAGCGAAACACTGGATTCTGCCCTGTGTGCACTGGAGAGCCTGAGACTAACGGGTAAGACCGTAGGGGTTATCAGCCACATTGACCAGTTGACCAGACGCATGCCGGTCAGGATAGACGTGAAACGGATAGGGAACGGCTCATCTACTGTTGAGGTGAAGGGATAATATGACTCTACAGGAATTACTATCAGGATTGAAAGACAAACAACTTGATGCTGTAAAACACACCACTGGACCGCTTTTGATACTTGCAGGTGCGGGTACGGGCAAGACCACTACCATCACTGCCAAGATAGCCTATATGGTAAAGGAACAGGGCATTGACCCGGCCCATATCCTGGCTCTTACTTTTTCCAGGGAGGCCGCCGCCAACATGAACAACAAGGTGGAGCAGTTATTGGGCGGGGTATCCGAGGTGCATGTGAGTACCTTCCACTCTTTTTGTGCAGAGATAATCAGGGAGAATGCTGATAAGTGCGGTGTGCCTGCTGAGTTCGCAATTCTGGAGGATGTGGATGCTGCCATCATAATGCACAGGGACCTGGGAGTAACAATAAAGGATGCATTGCTGTATACCAATTCCATCTCAAAAGCCAAGGACCTGAACATCACCATTGACATGCTAAAAGAGTTCCTGGACCGGAAGAAACAAACTCTGCTTGATATCGTAAATGATGAAACAAGCTGGGAGCAGACCTATTACCGCAACATTACGAGGCTTAATACCTTCCACCTGCTGGACAAGGAAGAACAAAAAATACAAAAAAGCGAGAAAAAATCCTGGATAGAGTTCAATGAAGTATATACCGAATATGCCAGATACAGGGACCTGATACGCACCTGGGTTCGATACGAGAGCAAGAAAACAAAACGCGGCGCTCTGGACTACGGCGACCTGAACAAAAAGGCAATGGAATTCCTGAATATCTACGGCGCACAGCAGGTTAATGACAGGTACCGTTACATCATTATTGACGAGTTCCAGGATACCAATTATGTACAGTTCGAACTCATCAGGATGTTAGCCGGCGATGAGCACAACGTCACGGTAGTGGCAGACCCCAACCAGACCATCTATGCATTCAGGGGTGCATACACCAACAACATCGAGGAGTTTATGAAGCATTTCAATATCCTGCCTGGTGACGTTTTATCCCTCAATGTGAGTTTCAGGTCAACCGATAAGATACTCAGGGTATCCCACAACCTTATCAAACTGAACTATTCACAAAATAACATGGACCTTTGTATCCAGTTGCATAACCATGCAGGTGTGGACGGTGATGATGTACATATAGTGGAAACTGCTGACGAAGCCGAAGAGGCCAGGTATGTTGTAGAGCAGATAGAGGCATGCCTGGATAAGGGTATGACCCCTTCAGACATTGCCGTATTGTACCGTACCCATGCACAGGGCCGCAAAATAAAACGGGCACTTGAGAGCAGGGGACACAGCATTCGTGTTAAGGACGATACTGACTTCATGAAACAGGCTGAAATTAAGACCGCACTTGCATACCTCTATGTGCTGGATAATATTGTCCGTCCCATAGCAAGGGGTACAGAGAGCTGGTGGCGGCTGTTCCACCATAACCATGCCCTGAGTACGGCAGATTCTATTATTATTGGTGAGTACCTGAAGAAACACAGGGTATCGTTTCAGGAAGCCATATATCACCACCTGGACGGGTTGGACCTGTCCCCTCAGGGATTAAGGGCTGTCAAGCAGATGAAACAGCGCATTGAGGCCTTGAAAGAAAAACTTGTCCTGGACGTTTCCGACATTGTGCTTGAAGTACTGGATGCATCGGGCCTGAGCCGCCAGTTCACCCATGAGAACACCAGGCAGAACAAGGAAGCCTTGATGAACCTGCGAAATCTCTACGAAATGGCTGTGAAATTCGAGACCGCCCATGGCAGGGACCTTGGCGAGTTCATCGCATATCTGGAGATACTGGACGAGATGGGTAAGAACCCGTCTGCTGCCCGCATTTCAGAGGATGAGGCTGTGAATCTGATGAGCATACATTCCTCTAAAGGCCTGGAGTTTGAAGCAGTATTTGTAATCAATATGGCCAAGGACAGGTTTCCGCTGTTCAAGGGCGGTGTGGAGCCTCTTATCCCCTTGGAAATGATGGAACTCTACAGGGAGTTGTTACAACAGGATTTCAGTTCAGATAATCAGCGTTCAAAAGCTATTGGTGATAGAAAACGGGAGATAAAACTTGAAGAGGAACGCAGGTTGTGCTATGTAGCCATGACCAGGGCAAAGCAGCAACTTGTCATGACCCTGGCTGAGCAATACGGTGGCAGGGAGCGGCAGCCTTCTGAATTCCTTAAAGACCTGGGATACGACAACTGGAGGACGCAGGACACACCAGAAATTGAAATACCTGATATCACGTACATCCATGACACTGAAGTTAGTTCAGAAGATATAATCAATCACAGTGAACTGGAACGCATCAAGACGCAACGGAAAAAACTGATGCTTGAAACCCTTGATACCGGCTCTTTTGAAGAGAACCTGGAGCATTTGTTGACATACCATGCGCTAAGGGACAATAATGAAACTGATTATCTTGAGGTTATAAAAAACAAGTGGGATGAAATGAACCCTGCTGCCCACGTTCAGGAGGTTCTGGACCGCTACCATAGCAATGAAGGTTTGCCTGTTCCGTCAGGTATTACTTTCAGTGTGACGTCAGTGAACACCTATTCTAAATGTCCGAAAATGTATGAACTAAAGCAGGTGCTGGGTATGCCAACCAGGGATGAGGAAAAATCGGACGGAGCAATGAACGTGGGGAGTTTCGTTCACAGGGTATTGGAAATGGCAGTAAGGCAGAAAATATCCACCAGGAAACAGCTGGACGATATCGTTACTTCTCTTACTGAACAGGATAAATGGAAATGGGTAGATGTGGACAGGGCCCGCCCTTTATTGGATGTATTCTGGAAGCGGCATAAGAATACTATACCCAACAACCTGATGGTGGAAAAAATGTTCTCGGTGGAGCTGGATAAGCACGTTTTCACGGGTTTCATTGATAGGGTTGACCTGATACCGGGAAATGATAATGAAGTGGAGATCATTGATTACAAAACCGGGAAAGAGCCGGACCCGGTGGAGCGGTCACGGCAGTTGCTGCTGTATGC
>JAKRWB010000438.1 GCA_022353185.1 ANME-2 cluster archaeon
AGCGGATTCTATTATGACCTTGACACCAATATAGGCGGCGAGACCCTTACTATTCAAAATATTGGCAGGTCTTTGAGCAAAGGAGAAATAATTTATGAAACATCCCCCATACCAATTAAATTCGAATATGGCAGCTGGGGCACTTATGATGTCGTCGGTTTCATGGCAGACCGCTACTTTGCAGGTTATAATGTCACCGATTTCGCCTCATCCGCTGACAACCTGCTGGATAAAAGAAAACTCAGTAAAGTCCTGACCGATAACGATAAGAGATATAGTGTAAAGTCAGGTTCAGCTCTTAAACTGGAAGAAGGGTATGAGTTCAGGATAACCGAGTTCAGCTCCAGCGGGACTTCTATCATGGTGGGGCTGTTCAAGGACGGTGGCAAAGTAAAAGAAGATATCATATCTGAAGGAAGGACCTTCGTCTATGAAAAAGACCTTGGCACCGCGAAAGATATGCCTATAATTGCTATTCACATCGAAACAGTGTTCACGGGAATGGAAACCAGTACCGTGATAGTGGAAGGAATCTTCCAGATATCTGAAAATTATATCGATGTTGACCGAGGTGATAAGTTTGGGGAAATGGAAGTAACCAGTGTATCATCAACAGGCATTACTATGAAGAACGAAGACAGTGTGAGCCTTGGTGCGGGCGATGACTTCAACCTCATGGGTAAGATAAATATAATAGTGGGTGATGATTCCGATACACTGCGGTTCGCTCCATATGTGGATATGTCAGAACCCGGTACCTATGAACTGAGGGGTACGGTAACAGAAGAGGCAGAATTTGACTGGACACCCTTAAACTTCGAAGCACTCCTGTACGATATGGACACCGGTGACGGGGATGAAATCCTACGCATAGAACGAGATTCTGACAGTGACAAAACAATTGATGCAAATGATTTGACTTACACCACCAACCCCATTGAAATGAATTTCGAACACAGTAGTGATGAGTGGAAAACCTATCAATCCATCGGATTCATGGGCGATACATATTTTGCAGGATATATTGAAGATTCCTCATTCATATCCAGTGACAGAAGCCTGATAGAAGAAGGCAAATTATCCAAAGTACTCATAGACGAGGATAAAAGATACACCCTGCATATTGGAAACTCACTGCCCCTTCAGGAAGGTTACAGCGTCAGGATAGATGAGATCAGCCGCAGCGGTGAAGCACTGATGTTCACTATTCTAAAGGACGGGAAAGAAATAAGCACCGATATTTCCAGCGGAGATGATACTTTCGTTTATGAAGTAGAGGTCGGCGATACAGACATTCCAATCTTTATAGTCCATATTGACCAGGTGTTCAGTGGTATGGAGACGAATTCTGTGTTTATAGACGGCATTTTCCAGATATCTGAGAAATTCACCACTGTAGAAAAGGGGGACAGCTACGGCATTATGGAAGTTACATCAACCACGTCCTCGTCCATAGTCATGGCAAACAAGGACAGTAGTATCACCCTGGGACAGGGCGATACAATCAGCATAATGAGTGATATCAAAATCAAGGTTGCGGACTCTGGTACAGTCAGGTTCTACCCATTCCAGGAAATCGTAGTGGAAGAACCACTGTATCTGGAACTTGACATACCCGGCAATGTCTACCAAAATGAAGAATTGACTATAAAAGTCACATCAGACGGAGATGCAATCAAAGGCGCCGCCATAACGTTTGGCGATACTTCGATAGGTACCACCGACTCCAGTGGAGAATTGACATATACTCACACAGAATCAGGAATCTTCACTATCACCGCATCCATGGAAGGTTATGTGAATGATGAAGAAGACATAGAAGTGCTGTACCAGCCTGAAATACTATTAGTAAGCGCTCCGCTATTATCCGACAGTGGCGAATCAATAGTTATCTCAGTGACCTCGGAAGGGGCGGGTGTCAATGGCGCTTCGGTCAAGTTCGGCAGCAAAGACCTTGGGACAACCCCTGCCAGTGGCAACATCACACACACACCTGATGAAGTTGGTACCTTCACCATCTCGGCATCTAAATCAGGTTACCAGGATGCAACAAAAGATATTGACATCACTGACCCGGCTGCCAAATTGGTGTTCTCAAACCTTACCATCAAACCCAAAATAGTAGAACCGGGAGAGAACGTGAACATTACGGTGGAAGCTTCCAATTTCGGAACACTCAAGGAAGCCCAGACCATGTACCTTAAGGTAAATGGTGAAGATGTGGTGAGTCAGGACCTGGTACTTGATCCAGGGGAGATTGTGACTATCCATTTTAACATGAACAAGTCCAAGTCCGGTACTTACCTGGTAGAGGTGGACGGGCGCAGTGATACATTCAGGGTAACGGGCCTTGAATTAAGCTCTACGAGTATTTTCGTAGCAGGGATTATTGCAATACTTTCAACTACCGCAATAATCTATAGTATCTCACAGGGCACCCTCACAATGGACATAATATCCGCCAAGGTTCAAGCATTTGAAAAGATGTTAAGACATCTGATTGAAAAATAAACACAGTAAAGGAAAAACAGAAAAGGTAAGAATGGATTTATTTATTTATTTATTTATTTATTCATTTATTCATTTATTCATTTATTCATTTATTCATTCTTTCTTTTCTTTTTCTTTTTCCTTTTCCTTTTCTTCCATATCCACACCTATAACATCGAACAGTTTTTTTACTACTGCCTCGTCAACCAGTTTCATAAGAGTATTTTTATCCTTTGTACCGCTGAACACACCCAGCGGTATCTGTGCACCGGCCGACGTTGCATGTCCACCACCATAAACTTCGCCGAAAGCTTCACGCATAACTACCCCTACATTGACCCTTGCGTCCTTGCTCCGGCAGGATAAGTGTATAGTGTCCTCGGTCAGTCCGAATATGATGGTTGTAGTCACACCTTCAAGATTCAGCAGGTAATCTGCCGCCTGGGGCAGAGCATCCCGGTCCCTGACTGACCCCACATTGGATATCAGGTAACTACCGCTCACGTGCCTGTTCTTGATGGCATGCCCCAATATGTCAAGGGTTTCAGTGGACATGGATGGCGTCTCTATCTTGCTCAATATCTCATGGTCCACCAGCGGATACAGGAAAGCTGCTGCGTTCAGGTCAGACTGTGTGGTATTTTTCTTAAATTCCTGGGTATCCACCCTGATGCCGTATAGCAACGCCGTTGCCAGTCCGCTGTTGACCTTGATGGCCAGTTCTTTGAGGTAGGTGGTCATTATGGTGGCACAGGCCCCGATTTCCGGCTGGATGTCAATAAAATCTGCCTTCACTTCGGTTGTACCAACAGGATGGTGGTCTATGATAATGTTAACCTGCGCATCTCGAGGCAAAAGGTTATTCACGCCTGGGATAGCACTTTCAAACAGGGCAAGATTTGAGAACTTGGACGGATCATATTCTTCCATTCGCTCAATATCAATATCCAGCAGGTTTACAAACGCTTTGTTCTCCTGGTGTCCAATCAAACCGTTATATATAATCTCTGAATCCACACCAACAGTTCTTGCAATCTCTTTTAAGGCCATTGCACCAGATATGGCATCTGGGTCTGGATTGTTGTGTACTACTATACCCAGTTTCCCTTTACCCATTTCTTTAATGACCCTCAGGAGTTCATGAGCTTTCTTAAGGATAGCTGCTCTTTCCACTGCCTGTACCACTACCTGGGCAGCAGCCCTTGCAGGCAATACAGCTAAATCCACGCCTGCTGCCTCCATAAGGTCTTTAATATGCTGGTCTTTAACCCTGGATACTGTATAGATGGCTGGTTTTAATTTCTTCAAGTGTGTCAGTGCCTTGAGGTTCGCCTCACCATCCGAACTCAATATGAATGCTACATCAATATTCAACAAGTCCAAGGCGCTAATGGTCTCATAATCGCTGATGTCGCCAATTTCTACATCGTAACCCTGCTCTTTCAAAGTCTCAGCTTTACTGGCGTCCTTCTCAACAAATATTAAACTTATATTCTGCCCTTCTAATTCTTTTGCAACAGCAATCCCCATACCGCCGCTGCCCAGAATTGCATAAACTTGTTTTGATTTTACTTCTTTAATGACATCCTCTCTATTGAGGATATCCAGATTTAATTTGTCTTCGATGAAAAGACCTCCAATAATCTTGACTACTTAATTTAATGCTTCATAAAGATTAACTTAACCGTTTAGTTTACCAAACTTTTATCCTGAAGCAAGGGGGTATAAAGCCTAACTATGTCCAATACAATTATGGAATATGCCAAAAAAGGGCATATTACTCCTGCAATAAAGACCGCTGCCGCAACCGAAGGGTTGGAACCTGTAAGACTTATCAAGCTTATCGCACAGGGTAGGGCAGTTATTCCCAGAAATATAATGCGGGAACACATCCTACCAATAGCTGTAGGTGAATGTATATCAACAAAGGTCAATGCCAATATTGGTACCTCGCAGGCACATGCGGACGTCCATGAAGAAATGAACAAAGCCCGGGCCGCTGTGCAGTATGGTGCCGATACGGTGATGGACCTCTCCACAGGAGACGATATTGATAGTGTAAGACGTCGGCTTCTAAAAGAAATCGAAGCCCCCATTGGCACCGTACCCATATACCAGGCAGCCAGCACATGCTCATCAGTGCTGGATATGACCACGGACGATATGTTCAATGCACTACGGCGACACGTTGAGGATGGCGTGGATTTCGTTACCGTACATGCCGGTGTTACCACAAAGGCTGTGGAGCATTTGAAGTCAGAGGGTAGGATACTGGATATTGTCAGCCGGGGCGGTTCTTTCATGGCAGCATGGATGCTGCACCACGGCCGCGAGAACCCCTATTATGCCGAGTTCGACTATTTGCTGGAAATTGTGAAAGAATACGACGTCACATTAAGCCTTGGTGACGGCATGCGGCCCGGATGTACTGCCGATGCTTCTGACCGCTGCATGTTTGAAGAGGTCATCACTCTGGGTGAACTGGTGCAAAGGTCAAGAGATGTTGGGGTGCAGGCAATGGTGGAAGGACCCGGGCATGTGCCGGTGGACCAGATTGAACCGGCTGTACGCTCCATCAAGCACATCTGCAAAGGTGCACCGCTATACCTGCTGGGCCCGCTGGTCACTGACCTGGCCCCCGGTTACGACCATATCACAGCCGCCATGGGCGGCGTGGTGGCAGGAATGGCAGGAGCTGACTTTTTATGTATGACCACACCTGCAGAACACCTGGCATTACCCAATGTAGAGGACATCAGGGAAGGGGCAGTGGTGACAAAGATTGCCGCCCATGCCATTGACCTGGTGAAGGCAGGACAGCGTCACCGGGCGCAGGAACAGGATAATGAGATGGCAAGGGTGCGGCGTGACCTTGATTGGGAAGGACAGTTTAAACATGCCATAGACCCTGAGCGGGCAATGGCGATACACTCCAGGTGCAGGGACGTGGAAACTTGCAGCATGTGCGGCGAGTTATGCTCTATCAAACTCATGCGGGATGTAATGGGTAAGAAATAAGAGACTTTTTATTATTTTCTGAAACGGTTTATAACCACAGAGGGCACGGTTCCATTTTCCACTTATTTTTTAAACACCGACTTTAGGTAAAATCTGTGTAAATCAGCGTTAATCCGTGTCTGGAAAAATAAAAAGACACAGATTTCACTGATTTACACAGATTTGTAGTCGCATCTGTATCTTATCTATTCGATGTTTAACTGGATTTACTATACTCCCATTTGACTGGTAGGTCTCCAAACTTGCCGTAATTCATCACATTCATTAATCTTCCTCCTCATTTAAAATATTTGTGTATTCTTTTACGGGATAAAACTGCTTAAAGTGGAGATAGATACAAATGTCATCGGTTAAGAGAGAAAACTGGGATGGAACACGGATTCTACAGATAACACATATTGGCACGGATAATAAAATATCCGTGGGAATACGTCAAATCAGTGTCATCAGTATTCGATTTCAACTATTACTGAACGGGATTGACAAGATAATCAGGATTTTTCATCCCTCCCCCATCTCAGGCATCACCTTGATAAGCCCATGCAGCACCACCGCCGCCCCCACATACCAAACATAATCCCAGATACCGACCCCGGACCCGGCAGCCAGCAGCGCCACCAGGTTCAACGGCGGCACCGGCAGCAATCCCGAAAGCAACACCAGTACCACGAACACGACCGAAAACACCAGGTGCACAGCCGAGCGCTGTTTAAAA
>JAKRWB010000439.1 GCA_022353185.1 ANME-2 cluster archaeon
AAACAGCGGTGCTGGAGTAACTCATGCCCATCATGTAGATGCTGATACAGTAAGAGAAGGGGCTTGGAAAGTAATGACATATGGTGCTACTGGTTTTGCTTATGGAAATACCGGAACCTATAATTCACGTTCCCAACCTTTCGCAGGAATAGAGTATTCTGTATCGGAAGGTGCCGATTACATGACTTACCTTTATGATTTTTGGAAGACTACTGACTACTGGAAGCTTGCACCTTTCACTATCAATGATGTAGACACAACTGTTGATAGTTCATATTCAGCAGGTTCACTAAAAATAGGTGAACAATGGACACTGGAAGTAGATGCACATACTGGTGATATAGTAACAACAGAACCAAAAATTGATGCCAATGATGGACTCAACGGCGACAATCCATATTTCATACGCAATAATATCAGGTGGGCACATAATTACTATTGGTACTCATCAATAAAAGATGCAGATGTAGAACCTGATCAGTGGGTTGATTATGTACCACCATTAAATGAACTTGGTGCAGGAACTTATCAAATATCTACTCAATATCGTGAAGGTCAAAATAGAGGTCTATACCCCTGTAAATATATAATCAATCATGAAGGCGGCACTACAACAGTTGAAAGAGTTCAGTACGTGGCAGAAATCGGAGGACCTGTTGTTTTTGATTTAGGAACATATGATTTAGGAACAGACGGATGGGTGCGGGTACAAGATACAGGCACTGTATCACAGTCAATGGGTGCAATGTATTTTACATATAAGGGAAATGGTGATGTACCTGCAGAAGATCCTTATGATGGTGAAAAAGCAGAAGGGTTTGCAGTAGCAGATCCAGGCAATGAATATGTAGTCTATTTGCCATCCGGTGGTTATATCACAATAGATCTCTCTGACGTAAGCGGCACCTTATCTGTGGAATGGTACAACCCTCATACAGGAAAATATCAGGGTCAGACAACAGTAGAAGGCGGTGCTCCCAGAGCATTTACAGCCCCGGATACAAATGATTGGGTGCTTTATCTTGACTTTAAAAGATAACTGAAAAACCTCCTATGGGGATTGAGAGTAGGCACCACTCTCACTCCGTTCCCATAACGGATCATTAATGCCCAATTTCTCCTAAATTTTAACGTATAGGAAAGTATAAACGCATTTCTTTCTCTGCATCTGAAATCGATAAGTTGATTTCCTTAGCTTTCGTTTTATTGTGTGTCTCCAAAAACCAAAGCAAGGAAATCAGTAACC
>JAKRWB010000440.1 GCA_022353185.1 ANME-2 cluster archaeon
GAAGTTCGTGACCATGGAAAATTCACCAGAGAGTACAATCAACAGGAAGATGTAAGATGTAATCGCTTCAAGTCAATCGATGAAAAAATACCACTGAAAAATCTCTTATCAATGAATATATTTTTGAAGTCAGAAAAAACAATCTCCCGATATAACCTTGCTTTACTTTGTCTTCCACTGGTTACATCAAACGGAAAATCAAGCAGGGTAAACCGTGCAAAAGGAAACGATCTACAATATCTCTGTGGTTACAACTACAAAGATGCCGCACTCGATAAATATCTTCGAGAACTCAAATATCTTAAGATTTCTGACCAGTTAATCATTGAAACAGCAAAATTCTGGATGGATTTCTGGAGAGATGGGGAAAATAACGAAACATATTTTGTGTGTTATTATATTGATGGCAACACCAAACCGCTATGGTCGTCGAACAGGTGTTACAAAGGCAAAGCAACAATGCTTGGTCGTGTTATGAACTGTCTTGAAAATGTATTTATCCATGACGGTAAAGGACATCCACTCTACTTCCAGACATTTCATGGACATGCAGATCTTGGTAAGCATGCATTAAACATGGCAACTAAATTAACACAAATGCTGGATAATCCCTCTGCCCATATTCAGGTGAATCGGATAATAGTCTTTGATGCCGGGGGTAACGGTGTAAAAACTCTTCGAGATTTTAACGATAGTGAAGAATATTATATCACTATTCTTGATGAAAACCAGACAAAAGACAGGAAATTCAAGCACCTACAACTGGAAACACGGTATAAATATGGAAATGCCGACCTTGTTGATTGTAAGATTGAACTTGTGGATTCATCTGAAGAAAACTACATTTACGAATCACGTGCCGTGATTGTGAATTGGGATAACGATAGAAAAGCAGTCATTGTTACTGATGTACCACGTGAATTATTGGGTGAAAGTGAAATTGTGAAGAAATATTTTGATCGATGGCCCATGCAGGAAAAAATATTCAGGGATGAAAAGTCTGGCGTGAATATCCATCGTATTGTGGGTTATGGAAAAAAGATTGAATCTTACGATAAAATGGATGAACGACACAAAAAAATATGTGAGACAATAACGAATCTAAAATTAAAACTTAAGATCCCATTGATGGAAATCGATGCAATCGAGGCTAAGCTTACTGATTTGTACCAGACAGAGCGACCTCTGCGTGAGAAATCTATAATTG
>JAKRWB010000441.1 GCA_022353185.1 ANME-2 cluster archaeon
TGGCGTGCCTTGAAGCATAAAAGAGAAAGACAAACAACCAGGACATTGGAGGTAAATAAAATATATGTCCCACTGCGGGTTAAAATCTCCTCTTCCGGGTCTGCTCCTGGGAGACGAAACAGGAATTGCTGACTACTGCATTAAGTGCTGATATCGATGGTTCACTATTTTACATATTTATATATATTTACGTGGAAATCCCTGTGGTATAGTTTAAATAATTTATTGCTTTGAGGTTCCTTAAAACACCCTTACACTGCTAAACATCTAAATTCCAGACGATACCAGCATCAAGACTGCAGATACCAGTGGTATCGTCAGATTATCATCGAACACATGTCCGCGTATCTGCCATGGTACACCGTCAGCAAGTGTGGCACCAAGAGCGCCTAATGCCACTGAATAGACAGTCAGTGGTACCAGTCCGGGCGCATGGGCTGCAAGGTAGCCGGTCGAAAAACATACCAGCAGCATTACCAACATTATAGGTACAGGTTTTATCGGTAGGCGCATCTGCCTCACATCGGCTTTTTTACCCCAAACCGCACCAGCGATACCCGAGGATAAATCACCCAGGACCGCCATGGTAATTGCAGCGATGGCAATGGTCTTCGGAAACAGGGCAATCACAATGAAAGCCGCAATTATTGAATAAACATAACCTGCCACCCTGTGCTCTTCAGATGGGCGCAGGAGGGGTGCAGGATAACTGATGTACCCGCGCAATCTCATCCATTCAAACTGCAGTGTTACAATTACTATTGGGCTGAGCCAGAACAGGACTGTGAAACGCCCGAGAAAATAGTATGCCACAGGGATTAGCATCCCTGCTAAGTGAATGGACTTACGCAACAATTCTTTTGAGATTATGATAGACATAAGTATGTAATATTATTCAACCGGAGTGCCATTATGCAATCGGGGTGCCGGCATCTTCAAATTTGGTATGGCCGTGTACCAGGGCGTGTACGGTATCTGCGATAGTATCAACGGGGGAGCGTACCTGTTTCATGGAATCGCGGTCCCGGATAGTGACGGTACCGTCCTTTAGGGTATCGTAATCCACTGTAATGGAATACGGTGTGCCTATCTCATCGTTCCTGCGGTAACGCCTGCCGATGGTGCCTGAATCATCATACGCTGCCATCACGCCTTTGTGTTTGAGCACCGATTCTATCTCCCTTGCCGGTCCCTTAAGTTCATCACGGGTCAAGAGAGGCAGTACGGCAGCCTGTACCGGTGCCACTTCGCTCTTCAGTCCCAAGACAATCCTGCCCTCGTCCTCGCCTTCTACATCCTCTTCCCTGAAGGCGTGTTCCAGGACTGCATAGATGATCCTGTCAATCCCGAATGATGGTTCAATGACATGGGGCACGATGTTTTCACCGTGAATGGTTTCGGTCAACTGCTGGACTTCGAACATGTCAGGCGATATAGTCACCTCTTCCCCGTCGACATTGACTGTTATTGCATCACCGGACAGGTTTTTGGCATCCATTGAATTCAATGCATCTATCACAGCTTTTGCCTGACCTTTGAATGCCGGCCCTATCTTGCCCATATTAGGTTTGACCGCTGTTCTCTCAACGACCCTTGGCTCATCATATTCCATATACACTGACATGTCAGTCTTACTAACCTTGCTGTGGGCATTGAGGTCATAGTCTGTCCGGTCGGCGATACCAACTATCTCCACCCAGCCGAACCTATCCGATAATATTTCAGCATCCCAGCAGTCAACAGCATAATGGGCCATTTCATCCTTCATGTGCTGCCTGAACCGCATCCGGTCAGGAGATACTCCCACCCGCAGCAGGAACCGGTGGGTCAAGGCAACGGCATATGCAAGGAACTGGTGGGCGATGATACCCTGCTCCACGGC
>JAKRWB010000442.1 GCA_022353185.1 ANME-2 cluster archaeon
ATAAGTAAAGCATATACCAACTTATTAAAGTTAAATAGTATCTATGGCTCCTGATGATATTGCATTTCGTAGGGACATCTATGATAATGTACATGGATTTATAAAAGTAACAGAGCTGGAAAACAAGATAATCGATTCGCCATATTTTCAAAGATTGCGTAACATAAGACAATTGGGTTTGTTGGATTATGTATTTCCAGGCGCATTGCATAATCGTTTCAACCATTCGTTGGGTGTTATGCACATCGCGGACAAAATTGTCACGAGTTTACAGGAAAAAGATTATGATATCCTGAAAGGTAAACGCGAATTAATCCGGATGGCGGCATTGCTACACGATATTGGACACTACCCTTTGTCACATCTGGTCGAAAGCGTGGTTCAAAAAGGTGCGAAATCAAAAATCAAAACCACAGACATTTTACTGGAAGGCGAAAAGTGCAACGATCTAAACCTGGATGATAATGAAATCCACATATTCAATTGTGATCTACACAAATCGAGGAACCCATCAGGAGACTTTGCAAATCATGAAAGAATGACCAGTATTGTAATATCTAAAACTCCAATTTACGATATTCTGATAGATGAATTTGATGAGGATCAGATAAGAGACATCGAAAAAATAATAGCAGGCGGGTATTCCGGTCCTGAAGGACTGATTATCCATTCAGAGCTCGATGCAGACAGGTTTGATTACCTGCTAAGGGATTCAAAGCAGACTGGGGTGACCTATGGTTTATTTGATATGAATCAAATAATACGGAATCTGGAGCTTTATGAGCCGGAAGATAACCGATTGGTCGTGGGTGAAAAGGGTCGAAAAGCAGTTGAACATTATCTGATGTCCAGATATTTCCTATATAGTACGGTGATATACCAAAAAGCCACTATTGGTTTTGAATTAATGGCTAAAAAGGTATACCAGGGGTTGATGGAAAGAAAGAAATTGTGCTCATATTTTGATTTGATCGAGATTTTCAAGGATTATGATTCTGCAGAACAATACTTGAACTACGATGATTCTTACTTTTTTAATGTTATTAAACGTGTCCACAGCGGTAAAATCAAGTGGGATAGCGATTCCAATTATGAAATATCCGATGATCTATTGTTAGACCTAATTGGAAAGATCTTAATGCGAACACCTCTTAAACTGGTCCGTGAAGAACAAAAAATAATGGACAGAAATAACGGTGATAACAAACCTTTCTTTTTAGAGAAGGCTGTAGGGGATAAGTTAGCTAGTTCAGCAGGTATCGAAGATTATTGGTATATTACTTCTGAAATTGATGTGTCGTTGACAAATATCGGCCCCTATAGGAGCTGGAGTGAAGTGACAGACAATTCCTCAGATGAAGATCCGGATTACAAATCTATTAAGATCTTAAAAAATACAAGTTCAGAACATGAAACCAAACTTCTGGTTGAAGATGAAAGTTCCATTATTCACATACTTGGTAAGAATAAATTAAATGTTAACAGGTTATATACAAAAGATGCCAGTTACAAAGAAAAATTGAGTGTTGCCCTCCTCGATTATGAAAAGAAGAGGTAAGATTATAAATGTTCACTGTAAAGAACAAGGATACAAATATTGACCTAAATCCTGTCAAAAATATTGTTTCAAGGCGTTCAATCCGCGCGTAGCGTATCTGCGGTTCATTTCAAAAAATAGATGCAGATATGACTTAAAATCTGCGTTAATCAGGTTAATCAGCGTCTTATAAATAACTGGAAAATAGTACAGTATCTATAATTACAATTACAATTGTGATTAATATGAGCAACAATTTAAAAAAATTATTTAAAGAAAAAGGCCCGATCAAAAACATCGGCGTTATCGGGATGGGATATGTGGGCATACCGGCAGCAGCGTTATTCGCTGATTCGGATGCTTTTGATCTTG
>JAKRWB010000443.1 GCA_022353185.1 ANME-2 cluster archaeon
TCGCGGACCGCCAAATCGCTCTGCGATTTACCGGGTCATATGCCCCTCCGGGCCCTATGACGCCAGAGGTTATCTGCCATCCTGAAAATAAGGGAAAAGGTGCAGCTCTGAAGACGGGGTTTGCGGCAGCGGGCGGCGCAGACATCATCGTAACCATGGACACGGACGGCCAGCACGACCCGGCCGAGATCCCGAAGCTCATTGCGCCCATCCAGGCGGGCGAGGCCGATATGGTGAACGGCAGCCGGTACATAAGCGACAATGTCAAGAACAAAAACCCATATTATTTTATGGTGCCATGCAAGGAGATAGATAATACATGAAAGTAATCATGGATTCCGACTCCCTGATAAAGCTGACAAAAGCAAAGGCAAAGGAAATTGTTGTAAAGAATATTGAGGCTTATATTCCACCCCTTGTGTTTGATGAGACTGTAAAGGTACCAAAAAAGGAAGGATTTCCTGATGCTTTTTTAATAGAGGAAAATGTGGAGAAGGGATTCTTGACTATTGGAAAATTTATATATGATGCACAACTTGAAGAAATGATTAATGAACTGGGGTTAGGAAAAGGTGAAAGTGATGTATTCAGACTTTATAAACAGGGAGGTTTTGATGTCATTTCAAGTGATGACAGCAAATTCTTGAAGATAATTGACGCCTTTGAGATACCTTATCTGACTCCCACTGCGCTTATTATTTATCTTTTCAACAAAAAGGTATTAACAAAAGAAGATGCAAAATTATATATTAACAATCTTAAAGAAATGATATCAGATGAGGAGTATTATCTGTCAATTAAAGAGGTTGAATAAATGGAAATAAAAACCGTGGATCTGAATGATGATCTATTAAAAGGGGTGTCATACCGGGTGAAGGAAGAGGAAGTTGACGAAAATACTGCAATCAAACAGCTGATGAAGTTTGGTGTGATGTGGTATGCCGTAAATCTTTACCGGGTTGGAAAAATTACGCTTTCAGAGGCAGCCGAACTGTCTAATGTCAGTGTGAGAAAAATGCTGGATATTCTGGAAGAGCATGGTATAAAAGGAAACATTACTGTTAAGCAGCAAGCAAAGGCACTGAAATATGCTGGGAAGTTGTAAGATAAAATGAGCACGATTGCCAGAGAGCAGCGCAGCATTAGAAAGATGCAATCCTATGTCCTCTCAATCCAACGGTTGAGTGCCTGCTACACCAAGTGGTGTGCAGGTAACGCAGATGAACACATATACAAATTAAATTACAGTATTAATATATTTCAGCCTGGGCACTTCACCACCCTCTTGCTGCACCCCCAACTCACGGAGGTGCCTGCCTGACCACCATCACCGCCATCCTGCCTGCCCTCAACGAGGAAGTGGCTATAGGAAGTATGATACTGCGCACCCGCCAGCATGTTGACAGGGTGATCGTTGTAG
>JAKRWB010000444.1 GCA_022353185.1 ANME-2 cluster archaeon
GGGGGCGCGGCGGTGCTGTGGGCGGATGGCAGTGCGGTCCAACCAAAAGGCGTTTTACTAACAGAAGGTTTTTACTGAATAAAATAATAGATGAGGTGTAGGTTAATGCGAACAAGATCAATAATTATTACAATCGTTGCTGCATTGCTGCTGTTTTCAGTGGCTTCGAATGCAGTTTATGCAGAGGAACAGGGCAGCCTGATCGATGAACTGACAGAGATCGACGCCTTCCACCCGCCGGTGATCGGTGAATCGAGAAATATGATGTATAACGAATGGCACTACTTCAATGTGATGGATGAGGAACAGGGGCTTTCCTTGATGACCACATTAAAACTAAGCGGTGATATCTATGATCCTATTCCTTTTAACAGTTCTGTGGCTACGGTTGTATTGAGTTATTCCACGCCGGATGGTGAAAATATAACCGGGGATAACTACCCGATAACTCCTGATCAGGTGGAATTTTCAAGTGAAACGCCTGATATTCGAATCTACAGCAGTACGGTCACGCTGACCGATGAAGGATACCATGTACATGTAGAATCCGCTGATCGCCTGACGGTTTTTGATGCTATGTTTAAACCATTTACCGAGCCGGCCCCGTTTTTTATTGCACCTTATAAAGAAGAGGGGCAGGACCGGATGATCAACTGGCTGGTTGCATCACCAAAGATGAAGGTAAATGGTACACTTACCATCAGTAAAGGAACGGATCTGGAACATACATACACTCTGGAAAATGTAAGAGGTTACCATGATCACAACTGGGGCTACTGGCTGTGGCAGGACGATATCGGATGGGACTGGGGACAGGCGAGCGAGAACCAACTGGATGTAAATGATGAAGATAAATATGCTTTTTGCTTTGGGAATGTTACCAACAATGAACATACCAAATCAAGAGGGGCTGTTCTGAATATATGGAAGAACAAAACGATAATTGCAGGATTCGAGAATGAGACGATACAGATCCAGCACTTCGGAATGGTACCAGTACCTGAACTGAACAATTCATTCCCAATGGGTACAGTACTCACTGCCGATGATGGTGATAACAGCATGAGTATCAGCTTTAGTACTGAAGACGTCACCCCAATTCCAGTACAGATTGGAGATAACAAATATCTGGTAATATGGGAACTGACCGGGACCTACGAGGTCAGCGGATGTATAGATGGGAAACCTGTTTCATACACATCAAAAGGATTTATGGAATATGTGACATCATCAATATGTTCAGATATTACAGACCCTGTTATTGTAAGCGCGACATTAGATGATACAACACCCTGTGAAGGAGATACTATTACTGTTACAGTTGTAGCAACCGATGATAGTGGAGTTGTTGCCAGTG
>JAKRWB010000445.1 GCA_022353185.1 ANME-2 cluster archaeon
AGCTTGTATATCTTCTCATAAGAAGGTGGCGGACCTGTCCTTACTTCTTTTTCGTCCATGAAAAGCGCATCTGATATGCCCCATTCCATTAACACATCCCTGTCCGATGTATCAATCTCCCTGAATACCACCTCATCCCCGAATTCCGCTGCCGCCCGCTTTGCTCTCTCATAGACCATGTTCTGGGCCTGGCACCAACCGTTCACAAAAGCTGTCACTGTTACCTTTCCCGGTACAGTTTCGGGCTTCTTCTGTTGCCTGATCCATCGTGGGGGTTCGACAGTGTCTGTAAATGGTTTCCACAGCAGCACTGAAATCCCCTGTCTGTCCGCTTTCGAATAACCCTGCTTCCTGAACCATGATGCCTTCATCCAGAACGGAAATAACATGCCCCATGCAGCCATGCCCTGCGCTCCCCTGTTCCTCGCATCATCCTCTGCAGCCTTTATCAGTGCCTTACCCATCCCTTTTTTCTGGAAATTGCCCCTGCCCTCTTTATACCCGTGTACCCAGATACAGTAAATGAAATACAGGCCGTTCCCGTCCGCAAACGAATGCTCGATGGGACCATACTGTATCATTCCACCCACTTCGCCAGCATCATCCAGGGCAAGTTTTACCCTGAAACCTTTTTCTTTCATCCTTCCATACCAGCGTTCCTTGCAGGTACCGGCTTCTTTGATCTCATCAGACCAATCTTCTAGGCACAATAAATACAATGGTGTGTGCTCATCTGTAAGGTCTATTATTTCCATGCACTATCCCCAGTTATTATAATGACCACCTATTATACAAAATAATATCGTCTAAGTTATTGAGATTTACCCTGAATTAGTCCTTGTAACAAAACTCAAGATCGAAACAATTACCCAGACAAACGTGAACAGGATTGTTGATTTCTTGTTTTCAATCACCCGATTTTCAACGATCCATTCAGGAACGAAAGTAATAAACCCATAGATACACACCGCAATAGGTATCATTACCAGCATTATAGGTAAGGTATAAAGCAAGGCATTATGCGATAATACCACCTCAACAACGAAAGCAGCAATAAGCATAGAATAGAATATCTTTCTTGCATCCCACATTTTCTTATAGATCAAATACGCAAACATCAGGGGATATCCAATATAAAACAACCATATCTCAGGCATGTAGCTGAGCCAAACCTGGAAATTCGGGTTAAACGCTGTGGAATAATCCACTACAACCCAGAAGAGTATCCCAATAATAAAATACTTTAAAAAATCATTCATTTTTCATTTATCTACAACAGCACCTTCTCAAACAACCACCCGAAATCCTGCGGTCGGTTCAAAAAATCCAGCTTTCCAATATCCCGCACCAGCCCGTACATCTCCTTACCCCTGACCAGCCCCACT